>CAZHLB010000160.1:0-10872 GCA_964533005.1 uncultured Saprospiraceae bacterium | reverse complement strand
CGTCTTGTCTGGGTGGTTTCACAAGGGAAATGGGACTTTTTTCACAATCTGACGGATGATGCAAGTGTTTTTCAACAACTGGTTTCTGACTTTCACAATCCCAATAAACACCTTATCAAAGAATCAACTCCAATACTTCTACTTCGACATTTCTTTCATATTTACTCTGATTTGGTAAATGAACAAACGAAAAGTATTTATGAACAAGTAAGCCTATTTACCTATGAAAAATGCAAAAGCATTTCAAGAAACTCTTCCATGTTGTTTGAGCATTTTTTAGAACAGGTTTTATTTGGCCTTTATGGTTCAACAGCTGAATTGTCAGAGGAAGGAGTAACGGTGGAATTAAAAAGATTACAAATTAATTCTTCAATTAAGTCAAAAAAAATGCACCTGAATGGTTGGAAGGAGAATGGTCTCATTAAAATCCAGAATGTCAGGAATGGGAAAATTCTGTTTAAAATAAACAAGAAAGTCCTCCCAGTTCAATTTAATAATTGCCCAGAATACTTTTCTGCTTTTTGGTTTGAAGAAGACTCAGACTATAACGATTCTTTTTTTTCGAGTAGATTGATTCCAAAGCCAATTGTAATTGAGGAAAAGCTTTTAAAGAGAAATTTGATTGAGAATAGGGCGGAAGTTGATTATATTGAAAAGCATATCAATCAAACTGAGATTGGCTTAGTTTCCGAAAATAGAGTAATTGAATTTGAAAAAAAATTCCTTACCTCAAAAGGAAAACATGATTTAACAGAAAGGGTAAAATCTGTTTCAAAGGATGCGTCATTAGGATTTGATGTTCTTTCATTTGAACTGAATGGAGAGGAAAAACATATTGAGGTGAAAACCATCAAAATTATTGATGGGAAGTATTCATTTTTCATTACCGATAATGAAGTCTCTAAATCCAAGCTTTTGCCCAACTATTATATTTACTGCGTAGAAAATCCCCGAAAGGACGACTTCAAAATATCTTTTTTGAAAAATCCAGAACTGCAAGATGGTAATTTATTTCTGCTAAAGCCAATGAACTACCAAGTCTTCTTTGAAGTGTAACTGCCTATAGCGAGAAGAATACGCTTCGAGCGCACTTCTAAAACATCTCCTACTTTTGCCCTCCAAAATTTTCCTAACCATGCAAAATCTCTCAAACTACGCCCTCAACTCCTGGCTCCCCCACGCCGACAAAGGCGAACCACAACTCAACGCCATCACCAACGAACTCATCGCCACCGCAGGCAGCGAAGGACTCGCCTTCGCCGCCATGATGCACTACGCCCGCACCGTCGGCAATCCCGCTTTGCGAAAAATGACCTGCCTGCGTAGCGGCTTGCTCATCACCTTCATTTTCACCGCTTTAAGTCTGGTTGCCCAAGTCAAAACCGGCGAAAAAGCCTTCGAGAAAAAGCAATGGGACAAGGCAAAAACTGCCTTCGACAAAGCCCTGCAAGACCCGGAGGAGCAAGTCGCCGCTCATTTTTGGTTGGCAAAACTGCACTCGACCGAAGCTTTTTCCGGCAAAGATTTCACCTCGGCAGGCGAGCACATTGCCGAGGCGGAGGCGATGTTTCAGAAATCTTTTCCTGCCAAAAAGCAGGACTTGGCAAAGGACAACATCACCCAGTCCGCCATCATTACCTTGCGCAACCGCATCGCTACGGCGGAGTGGAAATTGCTGCGAAAAGAACCTGACACGGAGCGCCTCGAAGCTTTCATTGACCGCTACCCCAAACTGCCCGGCAGCATCGGCAAGAAACCCAAACTGATGCTCGACAGTTTGCAAAATCTCCAGCCCAAGCCGCCGCCGGTCGAGGAGTTTGTCAGAGGCAATCAACCGGCGTCATCCGACCTCAATTGGGCGCCGAAGTCCCTTGGAACGAAGGTGAACACCGGCGGCATGGAACACCTGCCCGTGTTGTCAGCCGATGGGCAACGCCTTTATTTCTGCGGAAACAACCGCACCGACAACGAGCAGGAAGATGTGTACGTGGTGGAAAAAATCAACGGCGAATGGGGCGAAGCCAAACGGGTGACAGAATTATGCACCTGGGAAAATGACGCCCCTCTCTCGCTGACAGCCGACGGTAACCGCATGATTTTTTTCAGGAACGGAGATATTTTTATGGCGGAAAAAACCAAAACCGGCTGGGGAAACATCACCGAACTTCCTGAAAACATCAACCGCTTTCCCTGGACGTGCGTCACGCTTATCGCCCCGAACGGGCAGGCGCTGCTCCTGGAAGCATCCGAAGATTATTGGTTCGGCGGCGGCGACATTGACCTCTTTGTTTCGCTCAAATCCCCCGCCGGTGAATGGCAAGACCCCATTCCGCTCACTGCTTTGAACACGCCGAAATTCGACCGCTCGCCCTTCCTGCACCCCGACATGAAAACGCTTTATTTCAGTTCGGCAGGCAGAGGCGGAAATGGCGGCATGGACGTATTCAAAACCACCCGCCTCGACGACACCTGGCTCAACTGGAGCACTCCCGTCAACCTCGGCGACAGCATCAACACCACTGGCGACGATTGGGGCTACATCCTCAGCACCGACGGCAGCACTGCCTATTTTTCCGCCGGACAGCCGGGCGATTTATACATGGTCGGAGTGCCGCAAGAAATGCGCCCGGAAGCAGTTTCCACCTTGAAAATCAATGCAGTAAGTGCCTCCGGAGAGCCGGTCGCCGCCGAAGTCATCGTGCGGAACGAGAGCGGCAAAGTGGTTGGTGAGTTGCGCACCGACCCTGCCACGGGCGAGTCCTTCATCACTTTGCCTGCCGGGGAAGTCTATGTCGTGTCGGTAGAAGGCGAAAACCACCTGGCTCAAACCACGACCATTGACCTGCGTGATACCCTCGCCGCCAAGAAGGAAATCGCAAAAACCATCGAGGTGAAAACGCCTTCGGAACTGCTCAAATCCGACGAAAAAATGCAACTGAACAAACTCTTGTTCGACCACGACAAGGCAGAATTGCGCTCCGAATCCAATTTCGAGCTGGACAGAATTGCCCGCTTCGTGCTCGCCAATAAGCTGACCCTGACCCTCGAAGGGCACACGGACGACAGCGGTTCGCCCGAATACAACCTGGAACTTTCGGAAAAAAGAGCGAAGGCGGTGGCGGAATATCTTGCCTCGAAGGGGGTGCCTGCCGAGCGAATTACTACTCGCGGTTTCGGCGAAACTGTTCCTTTCAATGCCGGCACGGACGAGGAGGCGAGGGCGCAGAATAGGCGGGTGGAGGTGAGGTTTGGGGAGGTGAAGTGAAGAATGGAAGTTTCCTAATGCGTTGAGTGCGAAATCCTCACACAGGGGGCGACCCTTACGATCGCCCCTGTGTGAGGATTTCGCACCCCATACAATAGGTGAGCAGGCTAATATGCTTGAATAAGCTCAACCGCCGTCTGCGGTGACATATATCCCCGTTTGCAACTTATCAGTTTTCCCTTGACTGGCCACTAAGCAAAGGCGCTCCCCAATTCCAACAGTTTCTCGTCTTCCTCTCGCTCTTTTTCCGCCACCGGCATCGTGAAATAAAAAACGCTCCCCTTGCCCGGCTCCGACTCCACCCAAATTGCGCCGCCATACTGCCGAACGATTTTTTTGCAAATCGCCAGCCCAACCCCCGTGCCTTCAAACTGCTCCCGACCATGCAGCCGCTGAAACATCTCGAAGACTTTTTCCTGGAAAGCAGGCTCGATGCCGATGCCGTTGTCTCGCACCGAAAACTGGTAAAACTCGCCTTTCTGGCGGCAGTCCAGCCAGATTTCAGGTTGGGCTTTGTCGCAGTATTTCAGCCCATTTTGCACCAGGTTTTGAAACAATTGAAGCAGGTGGGCAGGGTTGGCTTTCAAAATGGGCAGCCGTCCGACGTGCAAGCGTGCATTTTTTTCCTCGATTTGATTTTGCAGGTTTTGCCGCACCGTTTCAAGGATTGATGGCAGGTTCGCCCAATACTGCTCTCCATCCGCACCGAGCTTGGAATAGACGAGAATGTCGGTGAGGAGTTTGTAAAGCCTTTTCGCACCGGAGGTGATGTAGTTGAGAAATTCATCGGCGTCTCTGTCCAATTGCTGACCGTACCTTCTTTGCAGGAGGTTGGCGTAAGAGCCGATGGTGCGTAGCGGTTCTTTCAAGTCGTGCGAAGCGATGTAGGCGAAGCGTTGCAGGTCAGCGTTGGACTGTTCCAGCAATTGATATTGCTCCTGGATTTTTTGAATGGCTTCCCGCTGGCGGCGGAAGGCTTGCGCCAACTCCTCGTTTTGCGCCTGAATTTGCTGATTTTTGGCTTCCAGCAGGCGGTTGTTTTTCACGTGTTCCCGATACCGGCTGAACAACATCCAGAGCGAAAATGCCAGCAGCGCCACGCCGCCAATCAAGGCATACAAAATCAACTGCTTCATCTGCTGCCCCTTTTTCCGCAAGGCTTCTTCCTTTTCCAGGATTTCGTAGCGGCTTTTGATCTCGCCCATTTTTTGCAGGGCGGCTTCGCTGGCTAAGGTGTCTTTCAGCATGGCGTAGCGCCAGAGAAAATGATTGGATTGCTCGAAGTCGCCGGTTTGGTCGTGGAAGTCTGCAAGCGCCCGGTAAATTTCTACCAGGCGAGGCTTGGATTTCATCTGTTCGGAGAGTTGAAGCGAGGCGTTGAAGTGCTTCAAACTGGCAGCGAAGTTTCCTTTATTCAAGAACGCTTCGCCGATAAGTCGTTGATTGCCAGCCTCTCCCCATTTGTCGCTCAGGTCTTTTTTGAGTTTCAGGGATTGAAAAAAGTAGGTCAGCGCCCGGTCGTAATTGCCCAATTTGAGGTGGTCGGCGCCCACGTTAAGCATGGCGTAGGAAAGCCCGGTTTTGTAGTCGAGTTCTTCTGCAAGTTTAAGCGCCCGCTGGTTGTAGTCGAGCGATTCTTGCAGTTGCCCCAGCCGGTTGTAGGCACTGCCAATGGCAGACAGGGCAGAAAAAATGTGTCTTTTGGAACGCATCGCTTCGCACCAACTCAAGGCTTGCCGGTAATAATCGAGCGCCAATTCGTAGTTGTCCTGGTAAAAAAAGATGGTTCCGATATTGTACAGTGAGCGGGCGATGGCGCTGGTGTCGCCTGCTTCATTGTGCAGGTGAAGCGCCTGGAGTTGGTAGTCGAAAGCCAGTTCGTTGTTGCCGAGGCTCTGACAAGCCTCTGCGAGTTGGGAATATGCCTGTGCCAGGTTGCCTTCGCCCTTTTCCTGGATGACGGCGACCAATTCGTGGCAGGTTTTGATGGCTTGAAAAAAATTGCCGGATGCCTGGTGCGTTTTGCTCGTTCCGAGCAATGCCTGCTCAAATTTATCCCGGTTATCCTGCTGATTTGCAAGCGATTGAGCGGTTTTGAAAGAAGCCAATGCCTGCTCGAAATCACGCTCCGCCAGCCAAGCATTTGCGACTTGCAGCGTCAGGCGAAGTTCTTCGGGCTTGTTTTTGAGGTCTATTTCACGTTGAAGCAAAGCCAGCAAGCTGTCCGGCGAGGCGGCTGAAAGAAGGGATGCAAAGAGCGTCGCCGTCAAAATCAGGCAAGTCTTGATGCGTGGTATCTCCATTTTTAAGTTCTACGACGAGGTGAAAAAAGAAATGCCACCGGATTTCTGATGGCATTTCAATCTTGGCTTTTTATAGCTGCAAAGGCAGGATCTGAAAGCGTGAAGCAATTGTAATTCTTTGTTTTTCAATTATTGTGGCGGAAAAGGAGGCGGACAGCCGCCGCCGCTATTTCCATTGCCGTTGCTGTTGCCGTAACCGTTACCGCCGCCGTCAGCGCCGCCTTTGATTTGCTTGGTAGCCGCCGGGTCGAGTTTTACGACCGAGTCGTGGAGAAGGAAGTCTTGAATCTTTTTCATGCACGTTTGAATATTAAATGATTGAAAAGGAGCGATTTAGACCTGTTAGCACTTGAAGTGCTAACAGGTCTTTGGTTAAAAATTAACTCGGAAAAGGAGGTGGGCAACCCCCGCCGCCGCCATTTCCATTTCCATTGCCGCCTTTTTCGCCGCCTTTGATTTTTTTGGCAGTCTCCGGGTCGAGTTTGATGACAGCTTCGTTTTTGATGAAATCTTGAATCGTTTGCATGCTGTAAGCTATTTTTGATATTGATGAGAGGTCGGTTTGAGAGCGGAGGGACTTGAATTTTTTCAAGGCAAAAACTTGGAAGGGGGAATTAAAGCAGGGCAATGGATGGCGGGAGGAATAAAAGAGAAGTGAAATGCTTTCGCCAAAAAATATGCCATGACAAAACACTTGCTCGCTCGTGGAGGCAAGCAATACTTTTCACCCGCTGAGTTTCTCGTCAAAAAAGCAGGTGCGTTTGCCTGAATTTTCTCAGCTTCACCCGTGCAGCTTTGGGCTGAAAAAGCGCAAACTGCAAAGACATTTCAGCCCAACATGAAGCAATCAAATCAACCCGCACTTTCCGCCGAAGGCATCCCCGCCGAAGACCTCCTCGAACAACTGCGCCGCCTGCACACCGCCGACGTCGCCTGGCAAGACGGCAAAGTTTGGAGCCTCGTTTATCACGCCAACGAGGAGCATGACCAGCTTTTGAAAGCCGCCTATTCTGAATATTTCTCCACAAACTACCTCAACCCGCTCGCTTTCAGGAGTTTGCAAAAAATGGAGCAAGAAGTGGTGGGCATGGCTGCCAACTTGTTTCACGGCGACGGCGAGGTCGTCGGCACGATGTCTTCCGGCGGCACGGAGAGTTTGTTGCTGGCAGTTTACACCTACCGGGAATGGGCAAAAAAGCACCGCCCCCGCATTCATTCACCTGAAATCGTAGCTCCCGCCACCATTCATCCCGCCTTCGACAAGGCGGCGCACCTGTTCGGTTTGCGCATTCGCAAAGCCCCGGTGGACGAAGGACAACGTGCCATCCCCGCCGAAATGGAGCGGCTCATCAATGAAAATACCATCCTGATTGCAGCCTCCGCTCCAAGTTATCCCAACGGCATCCTCGACCCCATCGAAGAAATCGGGCAAATCGCAAGTCGCCGCAACCTGCCCTTTCACGTGGACGCCTGCATCGGCGGCTTCATGTTGCCCTGGGTGGAAAGGCTTGGAAATGCGCTGCCCGCCTGGGATTTTCGAGTGCCCGGCGTCAGTTCCATCTCGGCGGACGTGCATAAATTCGGCTACGGAGCAAAAGGCGCTTCGGTCATTTTGTACAAAAACATGAGCTACTTGCGGCATCAGTTTTTCATCACGACCGATTTCCCCGGCGGCATTTACGCCTCGCCAACTTTGCTCGGAACCCGACCCGGCGGTGCAATTGCAGCGGCGTGGGCAGGCATGAAACATCTTGGTGAAGCTGGCTACCTCGCCCTCGCCAAACAACTGATGGAAGGAGCGGTACGCCTGCGCCAAGCACTTGAAAACCTACCCGAAATCCGCATCATTGGCGAGCCGTGCATGAATATCTTTTCGTTCACCACCCGCCAAAACAAACCCGACATTTTTGTCGTCGCCGACCAACTCGAAAACAAAGGCTGGATGGTTGACCGGCAGCAATTTCCAGACAGCATTCACCTGACTTTGCTACCGACCAACGTCGAGGTGATTGGCCAATATGTTGATGATTTGAAAGTTGCCCTCGCCTTCGCAAAAGCACATCCCGAAGCGACGGCGCAAGGCAATGCGGCGCTGTACGGCTTGATGGCTCGCATTCCTTTTCGAGGCATGGTGGAGAAAAACGTGCGGAAGATTTTTGAGGAAATGCACGGCGGCAGGACAGGCGAAAACAACGAAGCGGAGGTTGAAAAATCAGGTGCGTTGGCTGAGACGGCAGCTTGGATGGGGTGGGCGAGCAGGATTTTAGCGGGGTGGAAAAGGTGGTTTTGAAATCACGAGCCAGGCTTCGACTCGAACAAAATCTCTCCGACATCAAAAGATCGCGACCCATCATGTATGAACGACCCTCGTCGTGAAATACTGAACAGGCTGCGGCATCATCTTCGCCTTTCTGCCGGACGGTTGAAACTGCCAGGGCGTCACCTGGTGCGCCCAATCGAAATTGCTTTTTTCCTGATATCGCCGCCTGTATTCAACCGGTGTGCAGTCTCTATATTTCCGAAATAGCCGGTTGAAATTCGCCACATTATTAAATCCGGAGCGGTAACATATCTGGTTGACATTATCGTCCGTGTCGAGCAAAAGTTTGCAGGCGTGACCGATGCGCACGTCAATCAGGAATTGGGTGAAGTTCTTGTTCGTGTACTTATGAAAAAAATGGCTGAACGCCGAATTGCTCATGTTGACCGCCGCCGCCACGTCTCCAATCTTGAGGTTTTGTTCGTGGAAATTTTTCAAAATATAGCCGTAGGCAATCTGGATGCGGTTGCTTTCCGACTTGAGCGCCTGCGGCGTGAAGCCTTCGCTGGCGAGAAAAGCCGTTTCCGAAGAAGAAGAAAGCAAATCCAGCAATTGCAGGAACTCGATGATGTTGGCGAAGCCCCGGTCGTCGGTCAGAGCCACCATTTTTTCCATCGCCTCGTCGAAGGTCTTGCCGTGAAATTTGATGCCCCTCGATGCGTCCTGCAATAGTTTCCGGATTTTAAAAAAGCGGTCTTTTTGCAAAAGCTGCGTGTTGAACAAGTCCATGCCGAACTGAATCGTGATGACCCGGTACAATTGTCCGCTCCGCTGCATCGCTTCATCGCCGTCCCATTTGTGGTAGAGGTAGGGGCCCAAAAGCACCAAATCCCGGTCGAAATAACGCTCCGTGGAATCGCCGACAATGCGGCTGCCGGAGATGCCAAGCACCATGTTCAGCTCGAATTCCGGGTGGTTGTGGATGGGATAATCGAAGCCATTTTTGAAGGAGTCGAGCACCACAAAAACGTCTGGCTCCTGCAAGGGGGTGATTTCACGGTAGATGTGCATGTTGGAATTTTATTTTCCGAATTCTTGGATGTGCCAATGGATGTTCACAAAAGTACCACCAATCTGCATTAAAGTATCAAAAGCCCAGGTTTGAAAAATTGAAATTTGCACGGCACATCCGGTCGTTGGAAGACGACCGGTTCATGAGTAGTCGACCGGAATTAAAAACGCTTTATTTTTTAAACACATAGTCACATAGGGCACATAGGGTTGAAAATCAATAAACTATGTGCCCTATGTGCCTATGTGTTTAAAAAAAGGGTAAGTGTTTAATTTCATCTCACTACTAAAAAACAAACCGAGTGATGACAGGAAATTTACGCTCCGTGAAAAATCGCTTGCCGCTTCGTTTCGCCTTGCTTTCCCTTTTTTGTCTGCTTCAAGCCTCCTTTTCCTTTGCCCAACCTGCCACGCTGGAAGTTTCGGGAACCGTCACTTCCGATGAAGACCGCCAGCCGCTCATCGGTGCAACTGTCCTCGAAAAAGGCACCCAAAATGGCGCAGTCACCGACATAGATGGCAAATACAACCTCTCCGTTCCGGCAAATGCGACGCTCGTTTTTTCCTACATTGGCTTTGATAATCAAGAAGTTGCGGTGGAAGGAAGGCAAACGATTGACGTGTCGCTCGGCTTGGGTTCTCAATTGCTGAAAGAGGTGCTCGTGACCGGCTACAAAAGGGAAATCAAGTCCGACGTGGCATCTGCCATCACTTCCGTCAAGTCGAAGGACATCGAAAAATTAGTGGTGTCGGGCATTGACCAGGCGCTGCAAGGGCAAGCGGCAGGCGTGCAGGTGACGCAAACCACCGGCGCTCCCGGCGACGACATCGCCGTGCGCATTCGTGGCGCAGGCACTTTGGGCAACAACAACCCGCTTTACGTGATTGACGGGGTACCGACGACGGGCAATATCAACATGTTTTCCGTCAACGACATCGAGTCCATCGAGGTGCTGAAAGACGGCGCTTCCGCTGCCATTTATGGCGCACGGGCTGCCAACGGCGTCATTCTCATCACTACGAAAAAAGGAAAATCAGGCGCTACCCGCTTCACTTTCGACGCCTCCGCCGGGGTGCAGCAGGCGAACCGGCTGCCGGATTTGCTGAATGCCGAAGAATACCTGACCATTCGCAACGAAGCCATTGTCAATGCCAACGAACTGCGAGACCCGCCTCGTCAAATCCCGACTTACGACCCCGCCATTTTGGACACTTTGCCCGACACCGATTGGCTGGATGAAGTGTTCGACCCGGCGCCCATCCAACGCTATTCGTTGAGCGCCACCGGCGGCGGCGAGCAAAGCAGTTTTTACATTTTGGGAGAATACCAGAACCAGGACGGCGTGTTTCGGGGGCAAGGTTTTGAAAAATACATGCTGCGTTTCAACGGCGAGACCGGCAGCAAACGCTTCAAAATTGGCAACAACATATCCTTCGCAGTCACCGACCGGGACGTTATCAACTCCTCCGGCGATGGCTTCGGCGGCGGCAATGAATTGAGCGGCATTCGATACACTTTGATAGCTGCGCCGGTCGTGCCGATTTACAAAGACGACGGCACTTACGTGAAAACCACCTCCGAACTGGGCGACCCGACCCTGTTCGGAGACGGCAATGCCAACCCGCTGGCATTCATTGACGCCACCGATTGGACGATAAAACGCTACCGGATTTTTGGAAACGTGTTCGCCCAACTGACCCTGTTCGACGGGCTGAACCTGCGCACCACGCTCGGCGGCGACCTGCTTTTTGAAAATGGGAAACTGTTCAAGGAGCGCCTGTCGGTCGCCATTTACGACCCAAGTTCGCTGACGGAAAGCCGGGTGTTCGACCAAAATCTGGTCTGGAACAACACCCTGGATTTTGAACGGACGGTTGGCAAATTCCGCCTGTCGGGACTGCTGGGCATGGAGGCGATTGAAAACAAGACCAATTATTTGGCGGCTTCCGCCAATAATTTTTCCCGCACCGAC
>CAZHLB010000159.1:0-10889 GCA_964533005.1 uncultured Saprospiraceae bacterium | reverse complement strand
CCCCCCCCCCCCACCCCCCCTCGCTGGGGCGGGCGGCGCCCCCGTCATTATAAAAAACGCTAAATAGAGCGACAAAGGGAGGGGCGGTAGATAGTTACAAAAATTGTTTGCATGACCAAGTTATTGACCTTCTCCCTCCTCCTTTCCCTGGCGCTCGCCGCCTGCGATTCTTCGAAAAAATCGGCTGATTCCGGCGCAGCAAAAAGCTACAATCCTGCTGCCGACACCTTGCGCAAGCCGCAAGAAAACCACCTGCGCAACCTCCGCCAACTCACTTTTGGCGGCGACAATGCCGAGGCATATTTCAGCTTCGACGGAAAATGGTTGACCTTCCAAGCGACCAACCCGAAGTGGAATGTTGCCTGCGACCAGATTTTTTACATGCCCGCAGTGGCGATGCCGCAGCCCAAAAACCAGGTCTCGCAGTCTCAAATCCCACCGCTCGTCAGCACTGGCAAGGGCAAAACCACTTGCTCCTATTTCATGCCCGGCAACAAATCTATCCTCTACGCCTCCACCCACCTTAGCGGCGACGCCTGCCCGGAAGCGCCACGAGTCGTTGGTGGCAAGTACGTCTGGGCAATCCACAAAGAGTTCGACATTTTCACGGCTGACCTGAACGGCAAGATTTTGAAGCAACTGACCACCGCCCCCGGCTACGATGCGGAAGCCACCGTCTCGCCCGACGGCAAAAAAATCGTCTTCACCAGCACCCGCTCCGGCGACCTGGAACTTTGGACGATGAACCTCGACGGCTCCGACCAGCGCCAGGTGACCAATGGTTTGGGCTACGACGGCGGCGCATTTTTCACGCCCGACAGCAAGCAACTCATCTTCCGTGCGAGCCGCCCCAAGACCGACGAGGAGGTGAAAACTTACAAAGACCTGCTGGCGCAAGGCTTGGTGCAGCCCACCGCTCTCGAAATTTTCACCTGCAACGTGGACGGCTCGAACCTGCATCAGGTGACCAAACTCGGCGGGGCGAACTGGGCTCCGTACATGCACCCGTCGGGCAAAAAAATCGTCTTCGCCACTAACCACCACTCGAAAAGCGGCAGGCAGTTCAATATTTTCATGGTGAACACGGACGGCACGGAGCTGGAGCAAACCACTTTCGACGAGACTTTCGACAGCTTCCCGATGTTTTCGCCGGATGGCAAAAAGCTCGTTTTCGCTTCCAACCGGAACAATGGCGGGACGAGGGATACGAATGTTTTCCTGGCGGATTGGGTGGAGTAAAAATCAAAAGTTGATAAGGGTTGATAAAAGTTGAAAGGTTGATTTGCACCAGCAAATCAACCTTTTCAATTTTTATCAACCCTTATCAACCTCAAATTGGGGTTCATCGCACCAGCGTCACATCTCCTTCAAACAGCTCCACCTCTCCATCCACAAACTCAACTTCCATCCACCACGCAAACACCGCCGGGTCGAGCGATTGTCCTCGCAATTTTCCATCCCAACCCGCCGCCGGGTCGTTCGGCTGTAAATTTTCGCCTTTGAAAACGCTCTCCCCCCAGCGGTCGAAAATCAGAAACGAGCGGATGTTTTTGACCACGCCTGGCTTGGCAAAAACGTAAATCACATCGTTCACGCCATCGCCGTTGGGTGAAAAAGCATTGGGCACAAAAAGCTGTTTTCGCCTGTCCACGAACACCGTCAAATTGTCCTCATCCCGGCAGCCATTTTCACCAATTATGCTAACCGAATAACTTGAAGTGACGAGCGGAAAAACCGGCTGCGTCAGGCAAGTCGGGCATTCCGACGAGTCCAAGCCCGTCCAAATGATGCTCGCCAGCGAGTCGAATGGCACATTTACCAGGGCTTGCAGCGTAGCGCCTTCGCCCAGTTCGATGAACCTGTCTTCGCCCAAATCTACGTTTACCGGCACGGGCGCATTTATCAAAATCACCTCTGCCGCCTCGCAGTCGTTGGCGTCGAGCGCCGTAATTTGGTAGGCTCCGGCAGGCAGATTTTCAAAGGCATTCGAGGCTTGAAAATTCACCCCGTCCAGCGAAAAACGGAGCGGTGAAGCGCCGCCGGTGGCTTCGACAAAAATCGCCCCGGCGTTTTCCTCGAAACAATCCAAGTCGTTGATTGCGAAGGAGATTTGCAGCGGCTGCGGCTCGTCGAGGGTGGCGTTTGCAGAGGCGGTGCAGCCGTTTGCATCGGTCACGGTGAGCGAATAATTGCCTGCCGGAAGCCCGGTCAGTTCAGCCTGATTCGAGCCATTTGACCAGGAAAAAACGAATGGCGCTGCACCGCTTGCGCTCGCCCCGATACTGCCGTCGGCTGCGCCGGAGCAGCTAATTTCAAAGCCGTTGAAGTCGAAAGTTTCCAGCGCCAGCGCAGGCGGCAAATTCAGGCTGACGGGTTCCAGCACGACGCTGTCGCAACCTGCCGAGTTGGTGAAAATGGCAACGCTCGTTCCCGCTTGCGCCGGGTCGCAAGTGCTTGAAAATGAAAAAGTCGTGTCGCTGGCGAGCAGGATTATTGTCTCGGTAATGATGCTGTCACAACCATTTTGATTGGTCAAAATTTGCGTGAAAACGCCTGCCGAATTTGGGTCGCAGGTGGTCGAAGCGAGGAAAGTTTCGCTGCCCGGCAGCAAGCTGACCGTCGTGGTCACGAGGCTGTCGCAACCGTTTTGGGCAGTCAGATTTTGCACAAAAACGCCTGCCGCTCCTGGGTCGCAGGTGGTCGTGACGAGAAAAACCGAGTCGCCCGGCGTCCACGTCACCGTTGTTAGAACGACACTGTCGCAGCCATCTGCCGAGGTGAAATTTTGAAAAAACACACCCGCTGCCGTTGGGTCGCACGTCGTCGCAGCGAGCAGGGTTGTGTCGCTTTCGGCGAAGCTGATATTTAAAATTACCGTGCTGTCGCAGCCATATTGGTTGGTGAATATTTGCTGAAATATGCCCGTATTTCCCGGTTCGCAGCTCGTGTCGAAAATATAAGTCGTGTCGTTGGGAGCCTCCGATATGTTTTCAATGATGATGCTGTCGCAGCCGTTTTGATTGGTGAATATATGCGTGAAAACGCCCGCCGCTACTGCGTCGCAGGTGTTTTCAAAAATATGCGTTGTGTCTGCCTGGGAATAAATAATGGTTAAAATTATGACACTGTCGCAGCCAAATTGATTGGTCAATATTTGCTGAAAAACACCCGCCTCGCTTACGTCGCAAGTCGCCCCGAAAATATGAGTCGTGTCGCTCGGAACGAGCGATATGTTTTGAATTACAACGCTGTCGCAACCGTTTTGATTGGTAAAAACATTCGTGAAAACGCCCGCCGTTGCTGCATCGCAGGTAATTTCAAAAATATTAACCGTATCCGCTTGAGCGTAAATAATGGTTGAAATGATGACGCTGTCGCAGCCATCTTCACCCGGCAATATTTGCTCGAAAACCCCCGTCTGGTTGGGGTCGCAATTTGTTCCGACAATATGCGTCGTGTCTGCCGGTGAATAATTAATGGATGAAATTATGACGCTGTCGCAGCCATTTTGACCCGTCCATATTTGCGTAAAAATACCCGCCATATTTTCATCGCAAGTGCTGCCGAAAATATGTGTCGTGTCGCCTGAAATGAGCGATATGTTTTCAATAACGACGCTATCGCAGCCGTTTTGTCCGGTTAATATTTGCGTGAAAATGCCCGCCATATTTTCGTCGCACGTATTTCCGAAAATATGCGTCGTGTCGCCCGGCAGCAGCGATATGCTTGAAATTACCACGCTGTCGCAGCCATTTTCATTGGTCAATATTTGCGTAAATATGCCCGCCATATTTACGTCGCAGGTCGCCCCGAAAATATCCGTCGTGTCGCTCGGATTGAGCGATATGTTTGAAATCACTACGCTGTCGCAGCCGTTTTGCCCGGTAAAAATATTGGTGAAAATACCTGTCATTAATGCATCGCAAGTATTTCCAAAAATATGTGTCGTGTCACCCGGCAGCAATGATATGTTGCTGATTATCACGCTGTCGCAACCATTTTGATTGGTCAATATTTGCTCGAATATGCCTGCCATATTTTCATCGCAAGTGCTTGCAAAAATATGCGTCGTGTCGCCTGGGCTGAGCGATATGTTGGAAATTACCACGCTGTCGCAGCCGTCCTGCCCCGTCAGGTATTGCACGAATATGCCCGCCATATTTTCATCGCAAGTCGAGCCGGAAAGCAGCGTCGTGTCTGGCTCCGGCATGTTGTTCACAACAGTGACACTTTCCGTCGAGGTGCAGCCGCTGCCGGATTGGCTGACCGTTACTGAGTACGTGCCTGCCGCAAGCCCTGCCGGGTCTTCCACCAACGCTCCGTTCGACCATTGGTAAGCATAATTGCCCGCCGGAATAACCGTCAGGTTGATGGCTCCATTTGGGTTACCGCAGTTCGTATTGGCGCTGGCGGCGGCGCTGAGGCTGAAATTGCTGCCGAGGTTTTCCACCTCGGCGCTCCCCGTGCCGGTGCAACCGACCACATCGGTCACCGTGACGCTGTAATCGCCTGCGGGAATGCCGCTCAGGTTTGGCGTTGTCGCTCCGTTCGACCAGGCAAAGGAGTACGGCGAAGTGCCGTCCGTTATCAACAAGTCCATCGAGCCGTTGACGTTGCCGCAGGTGGCGGGCGTGGGCGTGAGCGAAAGCGCAGGCAGGCTGACTTCCTGCGGCACGGTGTAGCTACCCGTAACCATGCACGAGCCTAAAGTCACCGTGACCGTGTAGGTACCGCCGGTGATGCTGGACAAGTCTTCCATCGTCGCTCCATTCGACCAGGCGAAGGCGTAACTCTGCCCACCGGCGGGGGCGGTTGGGCTGGCGCTCAGCTCGATGCTGCCGTTGGGCGGAGCGCAGGTGGTGTTGGGCGAGGTCGTGGCGCTCAGTGAGGGTTGGGCGGCACTGTTCGAAACAGATGCCGAGGTCTCGGCGGTGCAGCCGTTGGCAGCGGTGACGGTGACGGAGTAGCTGCCGGGCGGCACGGCGGGGAGGTCTTGCGAGGTCGCTCCATTCGACCAGACGTAGGTGTAGGGGCTAACGCCGCCCTCCACTACGAGGTCGAGGCTGCCGGTGGGCAGGCTGCAAAAAGCTTCGCTTGTGCTGGTGCTCAGGTCGCCCATCGGCACGACGGCGTCGAGGACTTCGTAGGTGGCAACGTCCTGACAGGCGTTACCGACGCCAGTCACGATGACGGTGTAGCTCCCTGGCGCTAAGCCGCTCAGGTCGGGGCTGGTGCTGCCGTTCGACCACAAGTAGGTGAAAGTGCCGGGGTTGTTGACGGTAAGGGAGATAGCTCCGTTGGGAGCGGTGCAGGAGGTGTGCGGGGTGATGGCGGCAGAGAGGTTCAGACCCTCGGCGGGTACTTCTAAGGTGAAGATTTCATCGCAGCCAAATTGTGACAAAGAGGTGATGGTGACGTTGTAAATACCGGCGGGGATGTCTACCAGGTCTTCGGTTGTTGCGCCGTTAGACCATTGAAAACTAAAAGGAGGTACGCCTTGCGTGACAGTGATGTCTATCGCTCCAGCTCCGCCGCCGCAGACGGGCGTGATAAGGGCGTCTATCTCTTGTGTCGGATAGGGAGGACCGCCCGAACCAAAGCAATCAAAACAACCTGAAACGTCATAAACCTTTACACACCACACCACAGTTTCCGAGCCTCCTGCGTAGGCTTGAACAACGGGTTGATTGATTGTATTTCCAATATAATAAGCGTTGCTGTTATTACCATCAATATACCATTCAATAGAAACAGGTTGTACATTTCCGGGCACTAAGGTTAACGTGAATGTATCATTTTGACAAAAAAAGTTAAAAGGTCCGTCGGATGTAAAAGACACCTGAAGATTGCCATCACACAGATTTGGGTCATTATAACATTCTTCTCCGCACCAAGCTTGGGCATATGACCATATAGGCAAATACAATAAAAAGATAAAAAGGAATAAGCGGAGAGGCGGTATTTTCATTTCATATTGCCTTATTATTCAAAAAGAACGGTCTCGATATGAGACCGTTCTTCTTCCCTTTGTGAAATGGAATTATGGACAGGCTGTAATTTGCCCATCACAATTCGCATCCGTAGTCGCCTCAAAATCCAGAGACGAATTAGCTGGAATAGTCACATTGTTAAGTGGATAAGTACCCATAGAACCCGTAAGCGTCATATTAATCGTCACGCTGGAAGTGCTTGGGTTTGTAATCCTGAAAGACCTTCCCGCCGGCACACAAAAGCACATAGTGCTTGTAGGAATGAGAGTCGTTGCAAATGGGTAATTACTACTTCCACAACTGGAGGTGAAGGCAGTACAGCCTGTCGAACTATTGAGGTCCCCGCAAACTATCAAAATAGTGTCGCCACTGGTCATGTCGATGTCTATTGGACATCCGCTAGTACACAAGCCACGAGTAGTTATCGCTGGGTCGTCATCGGTCGTGGTAGCCTTATCGTCCGTTGCCGGAGCAACGGTTTCCGTCTTCGGTTGCAAGTCGTCGGTAGCGGAGTCGTCGTTGCAGGATGCGAAGTACATCCCGGTAGCAATCGCAAGAGCGAGTGGAAGAAGAAGCCAAATGAATTTCTGACTTTTCATAAGTTTGTGATTGAAATTTTTAACCAGGGCTGCTGTCGTCATATGCATCTGAATCGGCAGTAGCCCTTTTTGTTTATGCTATTGCACGTGCGAGAATAGCCGTAATCGGTAGAGGTGGCTTTTGCCTGGGATGTTTTTTAACAAGTATGTCGTATGAAAAATTTCGGAAGAAAGTGATTGAGTTCTAACGCTGGAAGGTCGAAAGGATAGAATGTTGAAACAGGAAAGTAGCTTTTGTGTCGCCAGAAGAAGTCGCCTGAACATTTTCAGGCTGAAAAACGAATGACTTCAAAGGTAGCTGCTTAACCGCAATTTCCCAACTATAGCGTCGGAAAATTTTCAACAAAAAAAAAACGAAAGTGCGCTATGTTGTTGAAAACCAACACTCTACGGCGAGTGTTAAATTATGCGACAAGACAAGCCCGTACTTTCGGGTGCAAACCTTGGCACACCGCCAACTGATTTTTTCCAACGTAAAAACCTCATACAGTCTGCCTTTTCCGACAGCAAAAACCGCCACTTTCCACCTTTCCATTTCCCCTTCCTACATTTGGCTTTCACCATTCAATTTATACTCGAAACAGCATGGAAACATTTAAACTCGACCAAGTCCTGACCACCGAAAACGAAGCCCTCATCGAGCGCCGCAAACGGCTGTTCGGCGAAGAAGCAGCGGCAGAATTTGAAAAAGACAAATTCGGCATCGCCCTCTCCGGCGGCGGCATTCGCTCGGCGACCATCAACCTGGGCTTCCTGCGCACGCTCAACCAATTCAACATCCTCGAAAAGGCGGACTACCTCAGCACCGTCTCCGGCGGCGGCTACGTCGGGGCTTACATTCAGACGACCGTCAAGGAAAAAAGCGGCTACGACGGGCTGTTCGGCGAGGACAAAATCGAGCACCTGCGCAACTATGGGGCTTATTTCATCCCCGGTCAGAAGCGGTGGGAAAAACTTTGGAACACGGTGCTGCTCATTGTCGCCTTCGTGGTGAGTTGGGCGATGAGCTTGCTCAGTCCGGCAGCGGTGGTGGCGATCGTTTACCTGCTCTTTCAGACGGTTAGCTCGCTGACTTCTTTGGAATTGCCTGAAAGTTCGCCGCTGAATTGGGACGGCGATTTTTTCAATACCTGCATCAATTGCTCGCTTTACGTCGTGGTGGGCGTGTTCGGGTTGCATTTTCTCTCCAATCTGCTGTTCAATTTTCACCTGAACATCTCCAAAATTTTCAATCGGATTGAAACCGTCCTGCTGTTGTTGTTGGGAATTTATGCGGGCTTGTCGGCAGTGTTATCCTATCGCTCCGGCGACGATTTGACGCCTGACAAAATCTGGCTTTGCCTGTTGGGTGCGCTTGGATTTTATGCCGCCGGGTTTTTGCTCAACCCCAACTCGCTCAGTTTTCACCGCTATTATCGCAAGCAACTTTCCGATACTTTTTTGAGCCATATCGCCACTTTCAAGAACCTCAAAATGAAAGACGTCTTCCGCCTCGACGGCGAGCGGAAGGATTATCTCGCCCCTTACCCGCTCGTCAACACCTGCCTCAACCTCCAAAATCCCGGCGGCGAGGACAAATTCAAAGGCGCAAAGGCAAGCGATTATTTCCTGCTCTCGCCTTTGTTTTCCGGCTCGAAGCTTTCCAACTACGTGAAAACGGCAGAATTTCCTGGCTATAAACACATGACTTTGCCTGCCGCTCTGACCATTTCCGCCGCAGCGGTGAACCCTGGCATGGGCGTCTATTCCAACAAATTCCTGAGCGTGATGATGACGCTTTTCAATGCCCGCTTAGGTTTTTGGGTGAACAACCCGCTGGCAAAGCCTCGCCAGATTTTGCCGGAATGGACGAAATACGTCGTGTGGTGGCCCTCCTATTTTTTCAAGGAATTGCTTGGCAAAATCGGCACCGACAACCGCAAGCTGAACATCTCCGACGGCGGGCATATCGAAAACCTCGCTGTTTATGAATTGCTCCGCCGCAAGTGCCGCCTCATTTTAGCCGTGGACGCCGGCGCCGACCCGCTGAATACTTTTTTGGATTTGGAAAACCTGTCCATCCGGGCACGGAATGAACTGGGCATTGACATCAGCTTTCGAGACAAGCAAGACCCGGTGGACGTAATTCGCCCGAAACCGTCCTCCGGCTATGCCCAAAAGCGGTTTTCGATTGCCGACCTGCTGAAAATTTGGGAAGAATTTCCCGTGCTGGACGACCAGGGGCAGCCCATAAAATTCACCTGCCACCTCAAAATCGGCGGCAGAGAGATAAAAAAGGAGATGGAATTGGAAGCCCTCGTCAACTACGTTTACAAGAAAAACGACCCTGATTTTCTCAAATTCCGGGTGGATTTGAAAGCCGTGAAAGGCGTTGACCTGACCGACGAAGAGTACGAGCGGTACAAAAAAATTGCCATCGAAATGGTGCGGGCAAAGCTGGATGCCATGCCAAACCTGCGGGGCGTGGAAAAAATAAAGATGGGTACGCTGGTTTACATCAAGTCCTCCGTGACGCCGCCGAGGAAGTTTTTTGTGCCTGAATTTGACAAACAGGGCAGGAAAAATTTCCAGTTCGACACCTTCAAGTATAAAATTTACCACCCCGAATTCCCCCACGAAAGCACCGCCGACCAATTTTTTGACCCGGTGCAATGGGAGTCTTATTATCAATTGGGTCAGTTCATCGGCGCCGACGTTCTCAACACGCCGAAAATGCCGGACGAGTATGAGCGGGGCGAAATTGATTTTAGCATTTCCGCCCTGATTGACCTCTTCGACGAGAAACAGCAACTTTTCAGCAAGGAAGACCTGCTTGCACACTTGGTGGACGCTTCCACAAAATCTGAAAAAGCGGGTGCTGAAGCAGAAGAAGAATACCTGGAAATTTCCGGCAGCCGTGGGCTGGAAGCTGCGCCCGCCGCCGAAGGTGTGCCTGCGCAAGAGGCGATTGCAGAGGAAATGTGCTTCAAGATTTGAAGCTGGAACGAAGACCTGTCAGCACTTGAAGTGCTGACAGGTCTCATTTTCAAAAAGAAAAAGGGCTTCGAAGCATCCGCCTCGAAGCCTTTTTTTATGCTGCTTTCATCACGTCGGCAGGCAATTCCTTATCAATTAAAGCCGCCAGGTTTGCCAACGTGGTCAGCCCGACTTGCCGCTTCACTTCCTGCCCATCTTTCAGAATGACGATGGTCGGGATGCTGCGGATGCCGTATTTGAAAGAGATTTCCGGGTTGTTGTCAACGTCCACTTTGCCGATGAGGGCTTTGCCTTTGTACTCGACGTAAAGTTTTTCAATGATGGGTGTAATCGCACGGCAGGGCCCGCACCATTCTGCCCAAAAGTCAATAACTGTTACTCCTTTTTTATCCAACACTTCCTGTTGGAAAGTCGCATCTGTGAATTGTAATGCCATCTGACGAGCTATTTTTTATGAGTTTACGAATGTGTTTAGGAGGTTTCGGGAGGTTTCAGCAGGTTTAGTTTTCACCAAATTAAACCTGCTGAACCTTCCGAAACCTCCTAAACCCGTTTTGATTTTCAGGCAGAGTTAACAACCTGCCAAACAGAAAGGTTGAAAAGAGCAGTTTTCAGGACAGCAAACTTAAAAAAGCCTTTATCTCACCTTTTAGAAAGCAAGCCCAAAAGCAAAGTTCACGGCTCGGAAAAAGTTTGTTCCAAAATTTTATTGGTTAAGCGGGGGACAAATCACCCCTTCGAGGAAATTAAAAAAGGGTTCTCAGGGGGATTTTATTGCGATTCCTGCCATGCTTGCTATCTTGCGCCGATTTCTAATTTCTCCACCAAATTTTTGATAACCACATGACAGATAGACTTGACCGCACGGATTTGAAAATTCTGAAGATACTTCAAGAGAATTGCAAAATCACCAACCTCGACCTCTCGAAAAAAATCGGCTTGTCGCCTGCGCCCACGCTCGAAAGGGTGAAAAAACTGGAACAATCCGGCTTCATCGAAAGCTACCACGCTCAAATTAGCCCGGCAAACATGGGGCTGAACGTGCAGACTTTCGTGCAGGTGTCGCTCGCCTGGCAGAAGGAAAATGCGCTGAACCATTTCCTGGAAAAAATCAAAGCCATTGATGAAATCGTAGAGTGCTACATCATCACCGGCGAGGCGGATTTCCTGATGAAAATCGTCTGCAAGGACATTCCCACCTACGAGCAATTGCTGTTCAAGACGCTTTCCCAAATCGAAGAAATCGAGCGGCTGAAAACGTTGATGACGCTTTCGACGGTGAAAAATTCCAAGACTTTGCCTTTTGAGTATGAGTAGTGAATTT
>CAZHLB010000158.1:0-10928 GCA_964533005.1 uncultured Saprospiraceae bacterium | reverse complement strand
GTGAATAAAGGCTTCTATTTTTCCCAATTTTGGCAATTGTTCCGGCAGGTCTTCTTTTGAAATATAATCCTCGAATTGACGGGCATTGAGATTCAGGTGTTTGGCGGCGTTTTTCAGGTTGTCCACGATGAGGATATTGTCAACGCCCCGGTCATTTAAACCTTTTACGATGTTGCTGCCGATAAAACCTGCGCCGCCTGTAACTACAATCATTGCCTGATAGGTTGAGAAAGTTGAGAAGGTTTAGATGGTTTAGTCTGACCTATCTAAACCTTCTCAACTTTCTCAACCCATTATAGATTTGCGCTTCTTTTTTACAGGGTCATCGTCGTAATACCCATATCCGTAACCATAGCCATATCCGTAACCATAGCCATATCCGTAACCATAGCCATAGCCATAACCTCCCCCGGCTTTTAATCCATTGAGCACAATGCCGATATTTTTTAGTTTCTGGCTATGCCGGATGTCTTCAATCAGGCGGAGCTGACCCCGCCTGGTTGATTCGAGGCGGACGACAAAAATGGTGCTGTCCACGTATTTATCCATCAGGAGGGCATCGGCTACCAAACCGACGGGCGGGGTGTCTATAATAATGATGTCGAACTCCCTTTTCAGGTAAGCCATTAATTCTTCCATCCGGTTGCCCATCATCAATTCGGCAGGATTCGGCGGGACGGGACCTGTGGGGATATAATACAAGCCCGGTTCGAAATTGCTGGGGCGAATAACGGCTTCAATAGACAAGTCGCCGACGAGGTAATTAGAGATGCCGGAATCTTCCGGCTCTTCGCTGAAATATTTTTTCATCTTGGGTTTGCGGAGGTCAAGTCCCAATAAAATGGTCTTCTTGCCGGAGATGGCAAAGCTGACGCCTAAGTTGGCGGAAATAAACGTTTTGCCTTCCCCGCTGGCGCTGGAAGTCACCATGATAGTTTTCAACCCTTTTTCTCCTCCGAGGAATTGAAGATTGGTGCGCAGCAGCCGGAACATTTCGGCAATCGAAGAACGGCTACTCTTGCTGACGACCAGCATCTTTCCGGATTTGCTTCGACCGATGCCGCCGAGAATGGGCGTTTTGGTTTCATTCTCGATGTCCTGCCGGTTTTGGATTCTGTCGTCCAACAGGTTGACGAGAACTGCAATGAGCAAAGGGATGATGATGCCAAGCAGGATCCCCAATGTATAAATAAGCTGCTTTTTGGGAAACACGGGCATTCCTCCTGCTTTTGCCGGGTCAATCACCCGTGCATTCGAAGTGGTAACTGCCATGGAAAGCGCCGTTTCTTCCCTTTTTTGTAACAGGAATAAATAAAGGCTCTCCTTGATGTTTTGCTGGCGGTAAATTTCCAGGAACTCTCTTTGAATACGAGGAACGGAATTGGTGCGGCGGTTGAGTTGCTTGTTTTTCAGGTCGGTTTGGTTGCGGGTGAGTTGAAGATTTCGAATTTCATCCCGGATGGCAGCGAGAATGTTTTCTCTAAAATTTCGCAATTGAGCTTCTACTGAACTGACAGTAGGGTTGTCAGGCGTACCAGAGCGCAACAAGCGGTCTTTTTCAATCAACAGGTCGTTAAATTTTCCCAATAAATCGTTGACTGCCTGGCTGTTGATGCCAATATTGGCAGGTACGTAATCGAAAGTGTTTGCTTTGCTAAGAAGATATTCCTGGATGGAGGTCAGGATGTTCAGTTGAATATCCAACCGTGCAAGTTCTTTGTCGTAGCTAATCAATTCCGAGCTGAGGTTAGAGGCAACATCTTCTACCGTCAACGGTACCTGGTTGGATTTTTTGAAATTTTCCAATCCCCGCTCCACGTCGCCCAATTCGCTTGTCAGAAAAGTAAGCCGTTCTTCAATGAACTGGAGGGTATTGGCGCTGACCTTGTTTTTGTCCTCTACAGCCGCCCGGTTATAAGCTTCTATCAGCTTGTTGATGATGTCTTCGGCTTTTTTGCGTTTGGTATCGGTGAGCCGGACTTCCAGTACATCCGAATATTCGCCCGTACTTCTGACGGATAAAGCAGCCGCATATCCGCCTGCCGCTGATTCCTTGCCAATAAATCTAATCTGGACGATGCTGCTTTCGGGCCAAGGGCGGGGCGCATTTCTCGAAAAACTAAACGTACCATAATCATTGGTAAATGGCACATCGAACTGTTGGCGGGTAGTCGTGTCGCCGGCAGTGAAGGTGAAAAAAGGTTCTTGTTCCGCCGTGACCTCATACCAGGGCGCTTTTTTATTGCCCGGCGCAAACGTATCGAGCCGGATGGGATTGTCGTCGTACAATTCACTTTCCGTCACCCTGCCAATGGCGATGTATTTGACGTTCAACCCCAGGTCTTCCACTACTTCTTCCATCAACGTGCGGGATTTCAGAATCTGGACTTCATTGTCCATGTTGACGTCCGGGGAAAAGATGCCTAATTCCTTCAGGAGCTTTTCTTCGGAAATGGCGCTTTCCTGCTGCTCGTTCTTGATGAGCAAGGTTCCCTTGGCTTCGTACTTTGGTATTGTGTACCGCAAATACAACCAGGCTACGGTAAAACCCACTGCCACAAATACCAAGTACAAATACCAGAAGCGGACAATGTATTTAAAGAGAAACCCCCTTAAATCAAAGGGTTTTTCTTCGAGGAGCAACGGGTCGAAACCGTTTTGTGATGGGCTATTCAATGAAGGAAGTTAAGAAGTTGGTCAGCACGAAAGAACGCTGCTGAGAGCGCTAATTTTTGTGAGAAAAAATAGCTCCCTCCAAATGTTCTTTTCGATGCGGCAAAACATGAACAAACGCTCAGAGTGAGTTTTAATACCTGGTACACACCACCCCCAACCCCTAAAGAGGAGCGGAGTCGTTCTTTGATTTTCTTGTGAAAACAAGGCTCGGAATGAAATTCAAAGAATGGTTCGGCTCCCCTTCAGGGGTTGGGGGGCGTGTGTGCCACAGGCTCTTACCGAATAAACGCTACCAGCAAGGCAGCAATAGAAAGAATTCCCGTTACGATGGGGAGCGTTTCCGTGATGGGGTCGCTTACTTTAGCCGTTGCCTCTTTTATCGGCTCCACATAGACGATGTCATTTTGTTGCAGGTAAAAGAAGGGTGACTGAAACACTTCCGGCGAATGGATATTGATATAACCGAATTCCCGTTTGCCATCCTGTTCCCGGATGACCATAATTTTTTCCCGGTTGCTGTAAGGTGTTAAATCGCCTGCCTGTCCAATGGCTTCCAGGATGGTAATTCTTTCACCCGGAACCGTAATCGTGGTTGGCGCTCCGACTTCTCCTAAAATGGAAAGGCGGAAATTCAAAAAACGGATAATAATGACGGGGTCTCTCAGGTAGGGCGTCAACTTTTGTGCAACAGTTGCTTTGGCTTCCTCGATGGTCATTCCTTCCAATTTCAACCTGCCGATGACTGGAAAATCAATAAACCCGTTGGGGTCAACTAAGTAGCCTTGTAATGAAGCATTGTTTTGCGCCAGGTTTTGCAATCCCGAGTTGCTGCTAAAAAGGTTGAACGGTTCGGCAGTTTCCTGGTCGAGCGCCCGGACGAGAATAAACAGCACATCGTCCGGTTGGATTTTGATGCGCACCTGGTTGGCGATGTCGTGGTTTTGTAGGGGGACGAATTCCGATGCATTTCGGAAATACAGTAGCTGCTGGTGTTTAACGCAACCTGTGAAAAGGAAGAGGAAAAGCAGAGAAATAAAAAATATTCGCCGGGAATCTGTCACGAAATTTACTTTTTTAAGTATTTCCAGGAAGATTTTATTCCTGAAAAAATCGAATTTATAGGAGAGAAAAGAGAAATGATGGGTATATTTTTGAAATAGAAAAGTAAGTTTTTGGAATTATTACCGGAGTTTTTGAAATAGCTATCCAAAGCTTATGAATTATTAGTTTTCAATCGGCTGTTTTCCTGTTTTCCAAAACTGTTTTTTTGAAAAAATGGACTTTTGAGGAGCAACCTATTGGCAGATATTCGAACAATTGGTTTTTGCTTGTTTTTCTTTTGGTTTTCAAAGCGAAAAAACCGAATGAATCAAGGAGTTTTTTTGAATTTTTTACCAATTTTTCGAGTGAAAAGTGCCGTATATGCTGGTGTTTTTTCCTTTTTGTGGGCACATCACAGCCGGGTAGCTTATATGTCCTGGAAAGCAAGGTTGATTTTGTCTTGTCACAAGATTCGAACATCCTGAATTGCGCTTAACAGGCAAAAGGGGTGAGATTTGTAGCGTATTTGTTGAAGCTTTCAAAATTCTTTCGAAGGACATACACTTGGAAATAACTGTAGGAAAGTTTTCAGTTAACCCCAACCGTTATCTGAATTTCCTTCCAAAATAGCCGCCAATCGGCACGACCAATTCTTCTGCAACTTCTACGCAACGCAAAACCACTTTGTAAACACGGGTTTCTTTTGAGGAAAAAACAACAGGGTAATTTTTTTGGGCAACCTTATAATCCAGGTTCGTGCGAATTCGATTCATTCGTGTGAATTCGTGTTTTATCCGACACGAATTTTCACGAAGGGACGAATTTTCACTAACCGGAACTTGCTTTGACATTGGAGCGGGGTAATAATTCATTTCTGTTTGCTAATCATTGAAAGCTTCCATATAGAAACGACGTTGTTGCATGGCTAAAGATTATTTGGTTTTTTGACTTTTCACCAAATCCAGTCAAAAAATGTAGCTCATTTTTTCAACCAAGTTTGGAAATGACTGCCATTTTCCGAATGAAATTTAGCCATGCAACAAAGTCTATAGAAACAAAAGCTGCGGCAACCCTTACGCTATGCATTTATCCTACATTTTCACCAAAACTGAGGTTTTTGCTGCTTTCCTATTGTATATGCAAGTAGCAAAAAGTCAGTTCAAAATTCACTATTATGAATTTTAACGTGTTGTTCTCTTTCAAAAGAGAGAAAGATCCGGCTTTGGTGTTGTTCAGCCAGCAAGTGGTTGAAAAAACCAAAGGCAATGTTACTTACGAACCGGAGCAAGCTCAGGTGACGAAAGTGGAAACGGCTACCAGGGACTTCGAGACCGCTATTGCCAACGCCAGTACGGGCGACCGTGACAAAATCAAACGGCGCAACGAAAAACGGGCAGCCTTGGAATTGGAGTTGACCCTGCTCGGCAAAATGCTGGAAATGCGCATCGTGGAAGTGGAAACGTTTTACACGGAAGCGGGTTTTGAGGTGCGCAAAAGCCCGGTGCGCAACCGGCAGCCTTTTGACCAGCCCAAAATCAAATCGCTCAACCAGGGAACGCTGTCCGGCACCATTGCTGGCATTACGCAAGATTTTCCGGAAGGTGTTACGCAATTGGCGGCGCAACATTCCCAAGACAATGGCAGCAATTGGGAAAACGGCACGTACAGCAATGGCAAAAGATTTCTGGTTCAAGGACTTGAAATTCGCAAAGAGTACCTGGTTCGGGTTCGGTTTCATGGCACACATGGGCGAATCAGCGATTGGAGCGAACCGGTGGCTTTTTTTGTGAAGTGACAAGGTTGACAGCGATAGGATTGCTTTGAGCAATCCTATCGCTTTTGAAGTCAAATATTTTCCCATCCAAACCATCGGTCTCTTTGCGGTTTCCTTAACATCCGACAACATGTATGGTCTGATTATTTTGTTTTTTGGTTTTCCAGAAGATTTTTTCTTGCCAGGTTTTGCTTTTGTCCCGGTCGAAGACGACGAGCCAACCGGTGGGTTCGCCAAGTTTGTCCATGTAATCACTTAATTGCTGCATACCTTCGGGGATGGTTTTTTCCCCGTAATTGATTATTATTTCAAGCGGATATTGATTCGAACCATAGCGGGCGCAAATGTCCATGCGTTACCTGCCACCGGCATATTCCCGCAAGATGTCGCCGCCCCCATTGACAACCCGTTGGAGGAAAGCTTGGAGAATGAGGTGCGGAGCGGTTTCTTTGTATTCGTATTTTTCTTCCCAGATTTCGCTGTTTTCCCGCCAAAATTGCTGGAAGGCTTTGAGCAGGCTGTCCATGTCGAGCTTGCCGCCCGGCGTTATCTAGCTATTCTTTACGGTGCTGGTCAGGTGGAATTGCATATCATAAGTAAGCGTCCTGATAATCACCTCATTGTAAATGAGATTGGCAGGCATGATTTTGCCGTTTTCAGCTTTGATGAGACCTAAATCCATGCAATATTGGGTGTCGTCAGCGAGGATGTCAATATCTATTTGCTCTCCCATAATCAAGGGTTCGATAACTTTCTGAACCCGGTATTCTTTTAGTCTTTCCAACAGGCTGTCTAAGTGCATGTCCCTTCGAAGCATGATGTTTTGTGCTGCTTGATGGACGAGTTCCGGAGTGACGGTTCGGGTGTAGTCGTTGATTAATATTTCCGATACAATTTCCCGTGCGACGGCGTTGACGAGCCAAGGTTGCCCGCCAGTATATTCCAGTACCTTTTCAATGGCTGATTTCTCGAAAACTTGTCCAGATGCATCGGTATGTTGTTGGAATAGCCGGGCGATTTCATCGAGCGAAAAATTGGCTATTGTAAAGGCTTTTGTAATGATGTTAAAAGGGCTGGCGGAACCGAGGGTTTGCCGGTCCTCCCGAACTTTTGCCTTGTAGTCCCGGACGTTTCTCATGCCGACGAGGGCGACGCTGTGCGGGAAAGGAATGCTTGCACGGGTGATGTAACCCTCCCGGAGTTGGCGAAGGAAGGCTATCAACGTACCGTTTTGCAGGGCATCTATTTCATCGAACAAGATGACGAGGGGCTTGTCGAGCGAGTTGCAATAATCAGTTATGGCAGATTTTATCACTGTTGAGATTTCGCCGGTATTGACATTTTCTGCGAAACGTTCCCGGTTCGGCAGGCTGGAGTATTTTAAGGCATATCGAATGTTGTAGAGAATTTCCGGGATACCTTCTTTGGGTTCGGGAAATACCTGAGCGGATTCGAGGGAGCAGTACAATGCGTAATATTTTCCTTCCTTGTTCAGGTATTCTACCAAATGCTGGAGAAAGGTTGTTTTGCCTGTTTGCCTGGCTGCATGAATAATGAAGTATTGCTTTTGCCCAATAAGGGGCAGGACACCGGGTATGCGTTCCAAAGGAGGCACGATGTAATGGTCGTCAGCGTTGCAAGGTCCGGCTATGTTGAAATATTTGGTCATGTTGCACTTGAAAGCTGGTGCGATTGGAGAGAGGTATATTTTGGACTGATACTTTCAGGCATTGCTCATCATTTTTTTCATAGCCCCCCTGATGCTCTCGGAGTTTGCCGTAATGTGTTGCGAATCCGTGCGAAAAAACCAGAAATCATGGGCAACCATTTTGGGGATGAGCGGGTTGAGGGATTTGTCGAAATCGCCGGTATGAGCAAAGCCATTTTGAACGATATGCCGATGCACCTGGCGGGTAATTTCTTTTTCTTCATCAGACATTCTGGTGCGCATAAAATCGGTTAATTTTCCGGCTTCATCATTGATAAAATAGTCGCAAGCACTTTTTATGCTTTCCCCGTTTTGATATTTGGAGATAATCTGGGTGATTTCCCAGCAACTGCCACCTATTCTTTCCCACAGATATTGAATATCGTTTTCTTCTACATTTTCCCGGAGCAACCATTCCCGGACATCTTCTTCGAGGAGATGGCCCACGTGGAACAGTTCGGTTGTTTTTTGAAGTTTTGAGTGGTTGTAGATTTCTTCAATGAAATAACTGTCGGAGGTAAGCAAGATGATATGTGCCACATGAATTTCCTTGGTCAGTCTGACAAATAGGTTGAACAACTCATCCAATAAATTTCTTTCGCCATTGAAATAAATATTTTTCAGGGTTTGTATTTCATCGAGGATGATGACAGGTTGTAGTCCTTTTTTTTTGGCTTTTGTCAATTGTTCTTCCATCAGCTTGAAGGGATTCTTTTTCAGGAGGGCATCATCATCCACGCTGATATTAAAGAAACCGATGTTCAGGGTAATGCCGCCCACTATGTCTTTTACTTTTTCTGTGGTGAACCTTACAAAAAAAGCATCCAAAAAAGTCTGAAAATTATAGACCAAAACTCCTCTGAGATTCAGGTAATTGATAGCGTATTTACGATGGTCTAATTGCTGTTCGCTTAACTTATAGATAAGGGTCGTCTTTCCGCTGCTTTTGGGACCATAGATAAATAAGAGGCTGTTTGGCTCTTTGGAAAGCCAATCTGATAAAAAAGCGGTTTCTTTTTTTCTATTGATAAAGGCTGCCAATGGTTTGTTTTTTCAGTAACAGGGTGGGTGTTCAATATGACTTTTCCAACAATCCGTCAATTTCCTTGTCGGTCATTTTCAATCCTTGGACAATGCCGGATTTGCTGATTGCCAACATGATGTAATCTCCATAATGCTCGCCTGGAAAGAAGCGTGGGACATATCCTTGATACCTGTGCAGCTTTCCTTCCTTGTCTTCAAATTTGAGCGTACATTCATCTGAGGTTTTATAATTGGTTGACATGAATTCGTCGTACTTCCAATTTTCTACTTTCATACTGCCCAAATCAATGGTCAGCCAAGTGGCAGTCTCCTGAAAAAAGACGTGCATTTTCTTATACTTATCTGTCATTACAGTGTAAATTATAGATATGCATCCTTATCTTATGGATTTTAGCCAATTTTTATATTCCTTAAGCACTTCGTCAATGGCTTCATCCGATACTTTTAGTCCCCGAACGGCTCCTGTTTTACTGATGTGTAAGGTTACGTAATCGCCATAATGTTCTCCTGGGAAAAAATCGGGTACGTAACCTTCATAGGAAAACAATTTTCCTTCTTTAGTTTCAAATTTAATCAGGCAACGGTCGGCAGTTTTGTAATGAGTATCCACAGGGCTGTCGAACAGCCAGTTTTCCACTTTCATTGTTTCAAGGTCAATAGTCATGCAACTGGCTGATTCTTCAAAAAGGATGTGCATTTTTGTATATTTCCTTTCCACAATTTCAAACGACGGGGAATTCACATTTCCTGCAATAGATAGGCTCCGACCTTCTTATCAGCCGATGAGAAATTGATGCCGATTCCAATTTTCTGTTGCGGCAAGTGCCCGTATGGAGCGAGGTAAGCTTTATCTTTTATCTGTTGCAGGGCAATTTCTGCTGTTTCATCCAATTTGAATTCGAGGGCGTATATATAATTCCGGGTTTTTACCACAGCATCGCAGCGACCTATTGCACTGTTCACTTCGCTTTGAATGTAGGAACCCAAAAGGGTGAAAGTCAAATGCACCAACGCATGATAATGTAGTTCGGTAGCATTTTTCCACAAGTCGGATGGGATGGTGGCAAAGGCAGAATTAATAAGTGTTATGATTTGTTCGATGTCTTTGTTTTCAAAAGCATTTCTCAATTGAAGCACCAACGGAAGGCTTTCCCCCGTAGTCGTCCGCCGGTAAGCGGCAATCAGAAACTGATGCAAACTGTCTTTAACTTCCTTGTTGGGATAGCGAAGGCGGCACCAACCTTCCGGGAAATTAATTTCAGAAATGGTCAGGTACCCGGTTTGAAATAAGATGGTTTTGTAGTCAAGGTTGATGAAATCGAATTCAGAGAGGGAAAGCAGGGAAGTATATTCCTGTTCGTCGAGGATGAACTTCCCTTTATCTCTTATTAATTCCACTAAGAAAGTAGGTGTGCCAGTGGTAAACCAATAATTGTTGAATTGCTGGCTTTTTACAAAGGAGAGCAGGGAAAAGGGGTTATAGAGATTGGTATCACCTCCCCAATTGTAACCGTTGTACCATTTCTTGACATCTGCTGATAGGGTAACCGCATCTGTTTTGAGTATGTCAGCTATAGCTGAAATGTCCGCTGAAAAATAATTGTCCACTTCCGCTTGGGTAATGCCGGCAATATCGTTGAAAGACGGGTGCAAGGTCATGTCTTCCAGGTTGTTCAAATCCGAAAAGATGCTGACTTTGGCAAACTTGCTGACGCCGGTGATAAAAAGGAATTGAATATATTGGTCGGCATCTTTGATAACGGAATAAAACTGCTTGAGCACCGCCCGGTTTTCGCTAGCAACATTGGGCTCATCGAGGTAGTCAATGATAGGTTTGTCATATTCGTCAATGAGAATCACAACTTTGCCACCGGCGGCGGATTTTTGAATTAACTCTTCAAATTTATCCTTCAGTTCAGTTTTTTCCAAAGATATTCCCAATTCGGAAGCCATGTCAGTTATGTCTTCCGATATAGCATTGTACAACCCAAGCGCTTGGTAATTGATGGAACTAAATTTTACGTGAATAATAGGATATTGTATGTCCCAATTCCAATGATTTTCAATCCAAAGGCTTTTGAACAATTCACGGCTGCCGGAAAAAATTTCCTTGATGGTGGATAGCAATAATGATTTTCCAAAACGGCGGGGGCGGGAGAGGAAATAATAACTTCCGCCCTTTATCATTTCATAGATGATTTTGGTTTTGTCCACATACAAAAAATCACCTTCAATGATTTTTCTGAAATCCTGTATGCCGATTGGGTACTTTTTCACTGTATGGCTTCGTTCAATTCCGGCAATACTACCTTGAAATAATCCACGTACCATTCCAGGAAAGCGGCAATGCCGGTAGAAATGGAAGTCGCAGGCTTGTAATTCAAATCCTCAATTAAGTCGGAAACATTCGCATAAGTTGCAGGCACGTCCCCCGGTTGCAGCGGAAGCAATACTTTTTCCGCCTTTTTTTCCAGCGTATTTTCGATGGCTTCGATAAAATCCATTAACCGCACCGGGTTGTTGTTCCCGATATTATAAATTTTAAACGGTGCTTTGGAACAAGCAGGGTCGGGCGCTTTTCCCGACCAGTTATCATTTCTCGACGGTGGGTGTTCTGCCACCCGCACTATTCCTACTACAATATCATCCACATAAGAAAAATCCCTCACCATGTTTCCATGGTTA
>CAZHLB010000157.1:0-10961 GCA_964533005.1 uncultured Saprospiraceae bacterium | reverse complement strand
GGATGCGGGGTCTCAAAACCCCGCCGCTCGAAAGAACTGTCTGAAAATTTAGAACCCGTTGCACTAATTAGGAAAAAGCGCACCAATCCTTCGTACAGGTAAAAAAGAATGCCGCCTGATGGATTGTTTGCTCAAATTTTTCACATTTGCCGCCGGAACCTACATCCTGATTTTCCCTGGTTTTCAAACAGTTTTTCAAAGCTGGTTTTCCCCAAAAAATGTACGAACGGTCGAATGCAGCCGGAGCTTTCCGGTGCGCTTCCCTTTCTCGCCAAATCCAAGTATCACAACATTCTACACTTTCTGCGCAGCCGAAAATGCTGGATGGAGAGGAATCATTTCCGGGAAAAAATTCCCGCTTCCAAGTTCGCTTTAATGGCTATTAATATCAAACAACCGCTAACAGCACGGAAAACATGAGTAAAAAGTACGGCTCCACCTGGTGGGGGCAACAGTGGCTCAACGCACTTTCCAACATTGATTTCAGCAACCGATTGCCCCGTGGAAAAACTTACGCCAACACCGGCAAGGTGCGTTCGGTCAGCGTCGTGTCCAACAAAATCGAGGCGAAAGTGCAAGGCACGCAGCCCAGTCCCTACCGCATTAATATCAGTATTCCGCTTTTTTCGCCGGATGAAAAGAAGCGTCTCGTGGCGGAAATCGCCCGAAATCCTGCGCTCGTCGCTCAATTATTGAACCGGGATTTACCGCAGGATTTATTGCGATTCGCTGAAAAGCAAGGCATTCACGTATTCCCGAAAACGTGGCGGGACTTCAGCATGAGCTGTTCCTGTCCCGACCATGCGGTGCCTTGCAAGCATTTGGCGGCGGTGATTTATTCGGTAGCGAATGAAATTGACAAAGACCCGTTCATGGTTTTCGAGGTGCATGGATTGGATTTGGTGAAGGAATTGGAGGGCAAAAACATCCGCATCGGCGGCAAAATGAGCGAGCGCATACCCAAGCCGGAAAGCTTTTTACAACCCATTGCAGAAGCTCCAAAACCCGGCAACGGCAAAGGCGTTCAAAAAAAGGATGCGAAAAAACCGCCCGCCCCAACGCTTGAAATGCGAAAACCGGCGAACGGCTTCGCCAAAAAAGAGCCGCTCGATTTCACCGTCGTCCCCGACCTCGCCGCCAACATCCTCACCTTGCTCAAGCCGCAGCCGCTTTTTTTTGAAAAAGATTTCAAAGTCATCATCGAGAAGCTCTACGCAGGGGCTGCGAGAGCTGCCGGGAAATACCTGCGGGGCAATTTCGTGCCTCGCACTTTGCCCTTCGTCGTCGAGCCGGAAGACCGGTTGCAGGTGGTTTTGGACAAGAATCTCCAGTTCCGGGAATTGCAGGCTTGGGACAAGAAAGGCTACCCTAAATCGCTGAAAGTCAAAGATTCGGACGACCTTTTTTACCTGCTGCTGAACTGGGATTTGGAAACCTTGCACCGCACCCATGCCTGGGCGGTGGCGCTGCTGGAACTGCTCAATTTTTCGCTCCATCTGGCAAATCACGGCGCCATCATGCCGCAATTGTTAGACTGCGGGGCGGGCGCTTTTCGCATCCGCTGGCTGCCCGCCATCGTGGATGAGACGGTGCGGGGGCTGTTTGATAAAATCGCCCGGAGCTTGCCGCCCGACTTGCTCAGGGTGCTGACGGCGCAAGGCGAGTTTCGCCAGTCGGCGGAAGAAATGGTGAATTCGATTTGCTCGCAATTCATCGGGCGGTGCCTGGCGGAGACTGGCGGCGGGTATGAACCGCACCCGCTGGTGCAGCTTTTCCAATTTCCGAACGATGAGCCGCCGCTCAAATTCGAGGATAGCGACATGGCGCAGTTGCTCCAGCTTTGGCTGAACAATTTTTACCTGGCACGCAAAGACTTCGTGCCGCTGGTCAAAGTCGAGGATGTGAAGGGCGATTTTGCCATCGAACTGATGGTCGAATACAGGCAGGCGCCGCTGCGTCTGCCGGTGCCGATGAGCGAATTTTTGAAAGACAAAGAGTATGAGGAAGTGAAGTTCGACGTGCTGAAAGACGTGATGTTGCTGGCAGAATTTTTCCCGCAGCTTTCCCGGCTCATCGAAGACGGCGGCGAGCGGCGGCTGGAATTTAGCGCCAGCAAATTCGCTCCGGTGCTGCTGAAAATGCTGCCTGCGCTCAGCCTGTTCGGCATTCGGATTTTGCTGCCGAAGGGCATGAAAAACCTCATCCGCCCCAAAACCACGCTGCTCGCCAAGAAGTCGCCGGGGCAAAAAGAGGGCGCTACTTTCCTGAATTTTCAAGACCTGGTCAGCTTCGATTGGCAGATTGCGCTGGGCGACCAGCTCATCCCGGTTGATGCGTTCGAGCATTTGGTTCGCAACCTGAATGGCGTTGTCAAAATCAACGACCAGTACATTTTGGTGGACGAGGATGAGCTTATTGACCTGTTCAACAAACTCGAAGTCCCGCCCAAACTCACCGGCTTCGCTGCCCTGCAAACTTTGCTGGCGGAAGAATACGATGGTGTAAAAATCGGCTTGACCGAGGAGGCGGCGAGGCTTGTGCGGCAGCTTGTTCAGCCAAAAGAAGTGCCGCTGCCAAAAGGTTTGCGGGCAACTCTGCGACCCTACCAACTCACCGGTTACGAGTGGTTGCTGAAAAATACCCGCCTGGGTTTTGGCAGCCTGTTAGCCGACGACATGGGCTTGGGAAAGACGCTCCAGGTCATCGCTACTTTGTTGAAATTCAAGGAAGAAGGCAAACTCGCCAGGGACAAAGCCCTCGTCATCGTGCCCACTTCGCTGCTCACCAACTGGCGAAAAGAGGTGGAAAAATTCGCTCCCACGCTCAAAGCCGCCGTCTATCACGGTCAAAAACGCAAGCTCGACGTGGCTGACCCCGACATCATCATCACCACCTACGGCGTCGTCCGTTCGGAGGGTGAATTGCTCAAAAAAATGGGCTGGTACTGCACCGTCGTGGACGAGGCGCAAAACATCAAAAACCCCGCAGCCGAGCAAGCCAAAGCCGTCAAAGCCATCCCCGCCCCGGTGCGAATTGCCATGAGCGGGACGCCGGTGGAAAATCGCCTGTCGGAATTTTGGAGCATCCTCGACTTCACCCAGCGGGGCTTCCTCGGCTCGCCGAAGCAGTTCAACGACACCTTCGCCCGCCCCATCCAGCGTGACCACGACCGGGAAGCGGCGCAGGTTTTTAAAAAAATAACCGCCCCGTTCCTGCTGCGCCGCCTGAAATCCGACCGCAGCATCATCTCCGACCTGCCTGAAAAAATCGAGAATAATCAATACGCATCGCTCACCCCGGAGCAAGCCGCCCTGTACCAAAACGTAGTGGACACGGGCATGAAAGCTATTTACGAGGCGAGCGACGACCCCGAAGAATCGGGCAACAAGCAAGGCTTGGTGCTGAAAATGATTACCGCCCTGAAACAGATTTGCAACCACCCGCACCAGTTTCTGAAAAAAGGCGACAAGTACCCGCACCTGTCCGGCAAGGCGCAATTGCTGTTCAGCCTGCTGGAAAACATCTACGACGGCGGCGAAAAGACCTTGATTTTCACGCAATACCAGGAAATGGGCGAGCTGCTGGCGCAATTCATCGCCGAGCAATACGGCAAAGAACCGCTCTTCCTGCACGGCGGAACGGTGCGCCTGCGCCGGGATGAAATGGTCGAAGCCTTCCAAAACGACCCTGCCGCCGACACGTTCATTTTGTCGCTCAAAGCGGGCGGCACCGGCTTGAACCTGACCGCTGCCAGCAACGTGATTCACTACGATTTATGGTGGAATCCGGCGGTGGAAAACCAGGCGACCGACCGTGCCTACCGCATCGGTCAACAGCGCAACGTGATGGTCTGGCGGCTCATCACGCAGGGCACTTTTGAGGAGAAAATTGACGAGATGATTCGGCGGAAAAAGGATTTGGCGAATATGACGGTGGCGACGGGGGAGCGGTGGATTGGGGATTTGAGCAATGAAGAGTTGAGTCAGTTGGTGAGGTTGGGTTGATGGGATGAAGGTTGACCATTCCGAAAGTTTGGAACTTTCGGAATGGTCGCCAGAAATAGTCATTCACTCAACGAGTAGCCTACCGTAAAGGAAATTTTCGTTGGGTTGTAGTCGTCATATTTCTTTTGCAAGAAAGGTGGATTGGGGTAATTGAAAAGAGAGCTATCAAAAATCACTCTATCTAATCTTACCAAGTTGAACCACCTATAATTACATTGGAAAGTTAGCTTCTTTAGCTTGAAGCCCAGTCCTGGATTTATTTCAATGCCATTGAATTGAAAATTCCATCTCTTATATTTTCTATCAAATACTTTATCCTTCATTTTTTTCTTAAGATTGAAGTAAGAAGATGCAAGTAGATTAACAAAAAGAGTACGCTTTTTTGTCAAGTAGCAATTTATGGAAATAGGCGTTGACAACCTATCGATTCGATAATGCCCTACATATGTGCCCTCCAAAGTTATTATTCTTGCGCCGGTTAATGCGGCTTTATCATAAGGTCGTGAAAAGTAGGAATGATACTGTGAGTAACCTACTCCTGCATTAAAACCAAGCCGTTTGCTCAAAAGCCATTCTCGTTGCATGAAAATATTTGCTTCCCAATCAAGTTCTGTATTTTCGTTTTCGATAATGTCATCTGAGTTCGGGTACTCAAAAAGTCTTCTATCCTGTTCGAGAAAAGATATTCCAATATGAGCAACTGTATTTTTTATTATTTCTTGAGATTGTACAGCATTTGTTGCTAAAAAAAGGCAACCGGCAACGATTAAGAAATTGAAATTTTTCATTTTATTATGATTTGTGTTGGTTAGTGAGATAACAAAGAGGGACGTATTGACGCATATTGTACATGAGTCAACACGTCCCAAAACATAGTTAGTGAGTTACAAGGATTTTTTCCTTCAGGTTGATTCCGTTGTGTTTCATTTCAACAAAATAGATGCCCGGAACAAGTTCCGATACATCTAATTCCCACGTCAATCCTGTCACTTCTTTGTAGGTAATAACATTGCCGAACTTATCAAACAGTTGAAACCTGGATTGCGCCATGGCATCCAAAACATGGATATTATCTTTCACTTCAACGGTAACAATTCCTTGAGATGGGTTTGGAGACACAACCAATTTGCTCTTTTCCGAGCCTCCTCCTCCAAAACAAGCCTGTACAACAAAAGGGAAATTAACGGTAGTAGTACCGCAGGCATTGGTCGCTATTGCAGTTATCACACCTGACCCCAAGCCCGGACCAGCTATGAAGGATGCGCTGGTATTTTGACTATTAAAGGAACTCAAGGGTCCTTGAAATGTCCAGGTAAGATTTGTAATTCCTTGTTCCTGAGTACTTACAAGCTGTCCATTATATTGCATAGAAACATAGCCATAGTTTCCTGGGCAATACCAAAAATTTCCAACAATTGCAAAATTGGGTCTGCCTACCCAAATTCTCCTCGACACAATAATAGTATCGTCACATGCTCCACCAATTAACGTAAAAGTCAAAACTGCTGCTCCAGATGAGTTAGAATTGAGTGCCCGTAAAATAGCTGAAGTTGTTGTACCGGAAGTAGATGCTCCTCCTGTTGTAGCAAAAAGTAATGTCGGGGCCACTGTCCACGTCACACCATATCCAGGAACAAGGTCGTCCAGAACAAATGTTTTATTGACTGTACAAATGGGAGAGTTGCCGGAAATGGAAGGGGTTCGAACGGTATTTGTAGTTGTTGGATTTCCGTTGCCCCCAAGCCAGTCGCTTAATCTGGTGCTTGAACTATTGTTTCCAGTCCATGATTTGAAAAACCTTCCGTACCATGAGGTTTTATTCCCAGAACAAACGACAGTATCTCCACCATGAAGCTGACCAACAACTCTGGATGATTGGTCAAATAAAGGAGAGCCCGAAGAACCTTTTTCAGTTGTCCCATCGTCCCAAATGACCTTTAGATGTGTATCGCCGGTTGTGCCATAACCTTCAATAACAGAAGGGTCAAAATCTACCGAAATTTTTTTGACGTCACCCTTTGGATGGTGAATTCCAAACCCGGAAGTTGTATTGGCATCTGCCCTATCCCACCCCGCCATAGCAAGTGTTGATTGCCCAATAACTGGATAAACAAGCTCTACCAGCGCAAAATCTGAGGATGAATGCCTTGCACGTAGGTTTGTCCCATTGTACGTAACCCACTCCGTTGGTTCGGAACCTCCACAAGTTGGGCTATCGTAATTAAACCTAATCACCCAGTTTTGAGGATTCTGACCTTCTACACAATGGTCGGCAGTAAGAAAAAACGGGCGAAGATTTTGGCAGGCATTATTTATCAAAGCTCCCGAACAAATCCTGGTATTTCCTGAGATAATCATTCCAACTGCATCACCTTGATTGCCACCACCACCTAAACATGCTACATCATTGTTGCAAGGTGCGGAATCACCATATGACCTTGTTGATATTTCAATATCTTGAAAGCCATGAACAACTCCCGCAACAGTAATTGCAAATGCTTTGAGGGTCTCTTTCGGCATAATTACCTCAATAATTGCCTCGTTGCCTTTCAACACGTCCGTTGAATACTCTCCTTCAATGACATTTTCATTCTCCACGGGTCCAATGCACATGCTACCCTGCTTATTGTATACATACAACAGGCTTCCAGTTGGCAAAAAGAGGTCAGCAAATTGAAAATTGAGCGATACTGCCCCGATAGATTTGAAAGCTATCCTCCAAACCAGGTAAGCGCCCTTTTCCTCCACAACCCCATCGGTTTTCGTTGCATCCATTGGCACTTTCACGCCAAATCTTGGCGCTTGTATTCCTTTTATGGAGTCTTCCAGGAGCGCCGCTTCGACGTCTACCGATGGCAAGTAGATTGGGTCAATCGGTGCGTCGCTGTGCAGTGGAATGAAATCGGTGAGGCTCGTTCCGTTCAGAACAGTGGTTCGGACTTGGCTGAAAAGCCCGCTGCTGAAATGAAGGAGGCAAAGAAAAAAGAAGGTTTTGACTGCGAAAGTCAAGTGGGAGAAGGTAGAATTGTTTGCATGATTTTTCATAATCTTGCACGTGTTTAAAGGTTAATGTAAAAAGTTAACTGACTGGCGAGTCGCTGTTGACGCAGCGGCTCGCCTTATTTTTTGTCGGAAATGACAGTCTGTTTTGCGGATGCAATCAAACAAGAGTTAGCGCAAATTGACCACAAGGAAAGTCTGAATCGAAGGAAAGTCTTGAAAGAGCCGGAGGTATTTCGGGAGATGAATTATAATCCATCTTTTTTTAATCTCATCACGCCGCAAACCTACGGCATCACCACATGCCAAAACTGCTCATATCCGGTCAAAACACGCCAAAATCTGCCACCCTACAAATCTTCGTAGTCCATTTTCCTCACGCCGGGCGGATACCAAAATGCTTCGTAGATGATTTTTTGCCACTTGGGAGAGATGAGACCTCCTGGCAAGACAATGCTGACCTCTTTCAGCTTTCTTTTGAAGGTGGAGATGGTGTAATTCAATTCAAGCGCAAGTTGCTCTCGGGTTTTGGAAGCAATAGGCGGGTCTGACTGTTGACGATTCGGTTTTTTTGACATCGGATAGGAGTTTGAAAGGTTGATTTATTATTCTCGGATGCAAAAATCGGGGGCTAAAATAATGTTGAGGTTGCGACCCGTCACCACTAACGATACATTTTTTTTTTTTTCAATTTCACAACAGCTTGATTTCAAAGGTTTTTCATTTCCGTAACCGCCGTTACCGTAACTGGCATTCCTGAGCAAAACCGCCACTTTTTCCCTTGCCGTCGAGGTCATCCGCCTGCATCTCGCTGGCAATTCCGCCGAGTCAACCGCCAAAACAACCAATCAACCGTTGAAAGATGTGCAACAAATCATTCGGCAATTCGAGGCAAACTAACGGCTGATTTTATCTCCCAAAAACAAGCAAGGCTGCCAACGTTTAGCGTTGGCAGCCTTCCTTGTTTTTGGGGGAAATATCAGTCCAGTCAGCACTTAAAGTGCTGACTGGACTTACCTTCACTGAATCGAAACCGCCACCGTTCTCCACTCCTCCCCCGCCTGCACCGTCAAAAAATACTGCCCCGCCGCCAAACCTTTCCGGGAAAAATTCTCCGAAAAATCGCCTGCCACCGCTGCCGTTTTCTTTTCAAAAATCACTCGCCCGCCGCTGTCGCTGAGTCGCAGCGTCAACGTTTTTGGTTGCTGCAATTGCAGCGAAATCGTAAACGTATCGCTCGACGGATTGGGTGAAACGCTCAGTTGGAAAGAGGAAACTGCCTCCGCCGTCCCGGTCGGCATGGCTTCAGTGATTTCGAGTAATTGATTGGCAGCAATGCCGGTCAGCGTCGTGTCTTGTCCGCCGGGAAATTTTACCCGCACCTCCTCCACCGATTCCGCATCGCCCAAGCCGAAGTGAGCGACCAAACTGTTTTGCCCGCAGTAACCCGATTGGGCGCTGATTTCCCGCAATTGCGTCACCTGCTGACCGCCGATGGTCGCCTTCACCCAGACTTTTGCGCCGATGGCAGAGCGGTTGCTGGTCGTGCCTTGCAGCTTGATTTTCAGCCAATTGTTGCAGTTACCGTTGTTCAGGTAAAACAAATCGGAGGGCAGCGGAGCGCCGCTCGAATTTTTGCAGGTGGCAATCACCAGGTCAGGGAAACCATCGTTGTTCACGTCGCCCCAAGCTGCGCCGTAGCTGCATGGCGTGGTCAAATTTTCGATGCTTTCGTGGTCTCGGCTGAAGTTGCCTTGCCCATCATTTTGGTATAAAAAATTGACAATCTGCCCGTTGCAGTAGCCGTTGGCGGCTGCGAGGTCGAGGTCGCCGTCGTTGTCGTAATCCTCGAAATTGGAGCCGTAGGAGCAGCCGCCGTCGGTGACCAACTGGCCAGTTGTGATTTCCGTGAACGTGCCGTCCCCGTCGTTTTTGAAAAGCTGGTTGTTTTGCGCCACTAAAAATTCGGAATTGGCGACAAAAAGGTCGAGGTCGCCGTCGTTGTCCACGTCACCCCAACTGCTGCTCATGCTGCTGCGGTTGCTCAAACCGGGCGCTCCATCGGCGTTGGTAAGCTTGGTGAACGTGCCGCCGCCATCGTTCCGGTAGAGGTTGTCAGGCTGGTTTTCCTCGTTGGAAACGTACAAATCAAGGTCGCCGTCGCCGTCGAAATCCGTCCAATTTACTGAACGGGAAGCATTTGCATCGGTGACATGAGCGCCGGTCATGATTTTTGTAAAACCGCCCGAAACGCCGCCCGCCGGTGGAATGTGGTCATTGCGAAAGAGCAGGTTTTTCTTGTCTCCGCCCGAATTCGTCACGTACAAATCCACGTCCCCGTCCAGGTCGTAGTCTCCCCAACTTGCAGTCTCCGAAAACGTGCCAACGGTGGAAGGAACGGCATCCGGCAAGTAGCTAAAAGTGCCATCGCCGTTTCCGAAATAGAGGAAGATTTTTTCGCCGTACCAGGTGACAGCGTAGGCATCGAGGTCGCCGTCGTTGTCGGCGTCGGCGAAAGTTGCACCATCGAAAGGCTTGGCGTGGGAAACAATGTCCCCGTTGGTCACTGCTGAAAATTTGCCCGTTTCGTCGTTCAGATAAAGGAAGTTCACCGCCCCCGCCTGGGGCCCGTTCGTGATGAAAATGTCATCCCAGCCATCGTTGTTGACGTCCACAAAATTGACGCTGCGGCTGTCGGCGGGCGTGGTTGCGAGCGCCCCCTCGGTGATTTTCGAGAACAGCCGGGTAGGTTCCAAGCCACAAGGCAAGACGCTCGCCCACTGCCCGCCGGTCGCCCCGGCATCGCTGCGCAAGCCGCAGAGACCGGGAAAAATTGGCTGCAAGCCATTGGAATTCAAGTCGTTGTCATTGGGGTCGCCTGCATCTATGGCAGGCGAAGTTGGTTTCAGCGAAAAGCAAAGTGTGTCGGCAAACAGCGGGTCGAGGTCAAAATTTCCCGTTCCGGTGAAGCCGCCTTGCATGTCCGAATATTTGGCGACAATCATCCCGCCCAACAGCGCCGCAAAGACGCCGCCACTCGATTGGGTATTTGCCCAAAAAATGTTGTTCCGACTGTCCATCTTGATACCAAAGACGAAAACGCCGCCGCCCTTGCCGCCATACGTGCCGCTGCCGGTGCTTTTGTTGAAAACGACGGTGTTGTTAAACACCTCTACCACGGTGGCATTGTTCTCGCCGTTCAACCAAAGCCCGCCGCCACCAAAATTTAGCCCGCCCTCGTTGAAGCTGACTACGTTGTTGTGAACCTTCCCGGTGCAATAATTCAGCACGATGCCGCCGCCGTAGCCCGTCGCCTCGTTGTTGTGAATCCAGTTGTTGCGAATCACCGGCGAGCCGTCGCCGCAACGCATTCCCCCGCCGCCCGTCGAGGCAACTCCTGAGCCGGTGACCGTGACCGAGTTATTTCGGATGATATTGAATTGGATGGTCGGCGAAGTGAAGGCTGTGAGAATGCCGCCGCCCTCCCGGTAAGTGCCCGCGCCATGTTCATCGAGCCATTTCGTGCCGCCACCGCCGGTTATCGTGAAGCCTTGCACGACCGTCGCCGGGCTTTCCCCATCAATAATCAGGATGCAGCTTGCCGTGTCGGGATGCGCTGGTTGACTGCCGTTGATGATGGTGTTGGCGATGTCGCCTGCCGAGCCAGTGAGGTGGAAGCGGCTGGTGAGGACGATGCTTTTGCCGTGAAAACGGAGGTTTTCAAAGTATTCGCCAGGCTGCACGAGCACCGTGTCGCCATCCTGCGAGGCGGTGATGGCTGCCTGGATGGTGGCAAAATCGGCGGGGACGTGAAGGGTGGATTGAGAGAAGATTTTGCTGGAAATCAGTAGGAGAAACAGCAGGGTGAGTTTAGTTTTCATTTTGAAAATCAATGTTTTGATGCAACTATTCAGGACGTCTGGCTGAGTCGCTTTGTCATTCTCGAAGAGAACCTCC
>CAZHLB010000156.1:0-10999 GCA_964533005.1 uncultured Saprospiraceae bacterium | reverse complement strand
GATGGTCTCGGGCAGAATGTTTTGAGCTTGAAGATTAAAGGCAACAAGCAAAAGCAACCCGCTGAAAATGAAGAATTTGAAAACCATGATTTCGATTTGAACCCAAACGCCAAAACCAGACGTGATAGAACACGGATTGAACGGATGCGACGGATTCACACGGATTTACCCAACATCCCAATCCGTAAAAATCCGTCGCATCCGTCAAATCCGTGTGCTATCACGCCTGGTTTGAAAGCCGCCAAAAGTAACGCAAAAGCGAAAAACTACATGCCACGCTTTAGCTTCGCCGCCCTAAAATCAAAACCATGCGCCAACAAATTCTCCAACTCGAAGCCGCCGCCAGCCCGCTCGAACCCACGCCTGCCCAGCGCAACGATTGGGACGACCAAGTGCAAGACTACGCACATGATTTCATAGACAACATCGAGAAAAACAAGGCATTTCACTTTACACAAAACCCGGCGGCGGGCTTGCTCGACTATCCTTTTGGCGAAACGCCCAAGGACATGTACAAAGTGCTGAACATGCTACAGGAAAACCTCCACACCTGCGGCATCAATCCTGCCAGCGGCGGGCACCTCGGCTACATTCCCGGCGGCGGAATTTACCCCGGCGCACTCGGCGACTACCTCGCTGCGGTGACCAATCAATACGCAGGCATTTTTTTCGCCGACCCCGGCGCAGTGCGCATTGAAAATCAGCTCATTCGCTGGATGTGCGAGCTGGTCGGCTACCCCTCGACGGCGCTCGGCAACCTGTCGAGCGGCGGCTCGATTGCCAACCTCATCGCCTTCGTCACGGCAAGAGATTTCAAAAAAATAACCTCCACGAAAGTCAGAAAATCAGTCATTTACCTCACCGAACAGGTGCATCACTGCGTCCACAAAGCCATCCGAATCGGCGGCATGGCAGAGGCACAGGTGCGCAACGTGCCGATGGACAGCCGCTGCCGAATGGATGCCGTTGCGCTGGCGCAAATGGTTGAAAAAGACAAAGCCGCCGGGTTGAAACCTTTCCTCGTTGTTGGCTCCGCCGGCACGACCGACACCGGCGCAGTTGACCCGCTGGAAAAAATCGCAGCCGTCTGCCAGCAGCACGACCTTTGGTTTCACGTGGACGCAGCTTATGGCGGTTTCTTCCTGCTCGCCGACGTCGAAAACCCGGACGGTACGAATGTCAAAGATCTTTTTCGAGGCATTGAACTGTCTGATTCTGTTGCGATTGACCCGCACAAAGGCTTGTTTCTCGCCTACGGTTTGGGAGCGGTTTTGATAAAAAACGTGCAGGCACAACTTGCCTCGCACTACTACCGGGCGAACTACATGCAGGATACTTTTTCCTTCACCGAAGAACTCAGCCCCGCCGATTTGTCGCCGGAATTGACCAAACATTTTCGAGGCTTGCGGATGTGGCTGCCGCTGCAACTACTTGGCTTGCAACCATTTAAAGCTGCACTGGAAGAAAAAATCTGGCTCTGCCGCTATTTTTACGAGGAGGTGAAAAAGTTAGGTTTCGAGGTCGGCAGCTACCCGGAACTGTCCGTTTGTACCTACCGCTACCTTCCGCCAAATGGCGGAGACGCTAACGACTTCAACCGCCGCCTCGTCGAGCACGTGCAGCGGGACGGACGGGTGTTCATTTCAAGCACTTCGATTGACGGGGTGTTTTGGATTCGGCTGGCGGTGCTTTGTTTTCGGACGCATTTGCGGACGGTTGATTTGTGCCTGGAAGTTTTGAAAGAAGGCTTGAGCAGGTTATTACCAACCTCATAAAATGCAAGCGGGTCGGTAGTGTAAACTGCCGACCCGCTTGCATTTTGAGGCAAAATCAGAGTTTTTCAATCTCATCTTTTGAAAGCCCGGTGTACTTTGAAATTTTGTCCAACGGTTCTCCTTCTGCCTTCATGTTTCGGGCGATTTCAGTTTTGCCTTCAATTTTGCCTTCAATTTTGCCTTCGGTTTTCCCTCTCAATTCACCTCTCAATTCACCCCTCATCTCGCCTTCCATCTCAGCGGTATCAATCACATTTTTTAAGTCACGGTAATATTTCAGGCTATCCTCGTATTGCTCCCTTTCTTTTGGGGAAAACTTAGCAATCTCAGCCGCTTCAAAGAGTCTTTTAAAAATTCGCTCTTGCAACGCTTTGGGACGATTTTCCAGATTTGGCAGGTGTTTCAGCACGTAAAGCCATTTGTCGTAAGTCGTTTTCAACTCTGCTTCCGTCTTGGTGAATTTGGGCATTTCCAGGTAGATGAAAGTCAGTTTGTCGTAGAAAACCCGGCATTTTTGGTCTTTCAAACGAGCAACGTGTCGCACCTCCGTGTCGGCGCTGTCTTCTGAAAAAACAAAATCCAGGATGCCCACCGTGTAAACCGCTGCCAGTTTGTAGTCCCAGTCGCCTTTTTTTGCTTGTTCCTGGATTGGAAAGGTTGAATAATAGACGCTCCGGTCTTTGAAGTAATTCTGCTTGGCTTTTTGCATTTCGACGATAAACCGTTCACCGCTGGTGCTAATGCAGTACAAGTCGAAAATGGCTTTGCGGTCAAGCTCGCTTGCACCGAGATGCTCGTTTTTCGTGTAGGTCAAATCTTTTATCCGGTGTTTTTCAGGCAGTACCTGGTTCAGAAAATCAATGACCAATTCCTTGTTCGGCTCGCTGCCGAACAACTTTTTGAAACCAAAGTCCGTGAAAGGATTGACGTATTTTTCTTGTAGCATGGCTTGATAAAACTTTGCGCTCCAAAGTAAATGAGCCGTTTTGAAATCGGTTGAATTCAACGATAATTTTCTCCAGCCGCCTACTTTTGCCTTTTACCTTTTTACTTTTTACTCGAAATTCATGTCCAAAGCCACCATCCTCATCATAGACGACGAAGACGACATTCGCAACCTCCTCAGCCGCATCATCCGGCTGGAAGGCTACCAGGTTTTTCAGGCAGAAACCGGCAAAAAAGGCTTGAAAATGCTGGAGCAGGAGAAAATTCACGCCGTCATCTGCGACGTAAAACTGCCCGACGCCAACGGCGTGGAAATGGTGCCGAAAATCAAAGAACTCAACCCCCGCTGCGAAATCATCCTGCTGACCGCCTTCGGCGCCATAACTGACAGCGTCACCGCCATCAAAAGCGGCGCTTTCAATTACATCACCAAAGGCGACGACAACAACAAAATCATTCCCCTTGTAAACCAAGCGGTGGATAAGGCGCTGCTGCAATTCCGGGTGCATGAATTGGAATCGCAGGTGAGCGAGCGGTACAGTTTCGAGAACATCGTCGGCAAATCCAAACCGATGCAACAAGCGGTGGAACTGGCAAAAAAAGTCGCCGCCACCGACACGACCGTGCTTTTGACCGGCGAAACCGGCACCGGAAAAGAAGTCTTTGCCCAAGCCATCCATTACGAAAGCCGCCGAAAAGGCAAGCCGTTTGTCGCCATCAATTGCAGCGCATTGGGCAGGGAAATCCTTGAGAGTGAGATGTTTGGGCACAAATCCGGCTCGTTCACCGGGGCGACGAGGGACAAACAAGGCTTGTTCGAGGAGGCAGACGGCGGCACTATTTTTCTGGATGAATTGGGAGAAATGGACTTGAGCTTGCAGGCAAAATTGCTCCGTGTGCTCGAAACCGGAGCCTTCCTGAAAGTCGGCGAGACGAAGGAAACCAAAGTGGACGTGCGGGTCGTCGCAGCCACCAACCGGGATTTGCAGCAGGAATGCGAAAAGGGCAATTTCCGCCTCGACTTATTTTACCGCCTCTCCGTTTTCAGCATCCGCCTGCCCAATTTGCGGGAGCGGCAAGGCGACATTCCGCTGCTGGCGGAGCATTTCATCCGCATTCTCACCACCAAAATGAACCGCAAGCTCCTGCGCATGGACGAGGCATTTCAAAAAGCACTCATCAGCCATCCCTGGAAAGGCAATATTCGAGAGCTAAAAAATGTCATCGAGCGAGCGGTTATCCTTGCTTCTGGCGATGAATTGACGCTGGATTGCCTGCCTTTCGATTTCTCCATTTCATCTTCCGGCAGCGAACCTGTGGACACGATGAAATTGGCGGAAATGGAGAAAATGCACATCCGAAAAGTGCTGGCATTCTCGAAGGGAAACAAGACGAAAACCGCAGAAATGCTGGGTATTGGGCTGGCTACACTGTATCGAAAACTCGAAGAATATGGGTTGAACTAGGATAACCGGGATAAAAAAGGATGTATGTGATTGAGCAAAGCCATACGTCATACGTCCCAATCCCATGAATCCTTTTTTATCCCGCATATCCTAGTTCAAAATTTAAAAAATGAGCGAATTAAAAGACCTAATAAACATCCTGCCGCAAGTCGGCAAAGTTGAATGGATGAGCATTCGCCCGGTCAAGCGAGCGCCCGTCCAGCCCGTCGCCGAGGTGGTTGCGGATGAAAAAAGCGGCTTGGTCGGCGACCATTACACTGGCAGCGGCAACCGGCACGTCACGCTCATCCAAGCAGAGCACCTGCAAGGCGTGGCTTCCATGTTGAAAAAAGAAGAAATAGACCCGGCATTGACCCGGAGGAACATCGTCGTCTCCGGCGTTAACTTGCTGGCATTCAACGAACAACAATTCCAGATAGGTGAAGCCGTGCTTGAAATGACCGGCTATTGCCACCCCTGTTCCCGCATGGAAGAAAACCTTGGCGAAGGCGGCTACAATGCCATGCGAGGGCACGGCGGCATCACGGCGAGAATCGTCAAAGGCGGGAAAATAAAGGTCGGCGACGAGGTTAAATTTTTAGGCGGCAGGTTCGAGGGCGAGAACTCTTGATGCTGCTCCAAAATAATTACAGTGAACGTTCCAATATCAAATGCCCTTCCAACGAGCGACATTGGGCAAAATCAAGCGCCAAACTGGTGGCAACAAGTCAAAAATTCCACCTTCTATATTAAGCTCACTAATTGGGAATATTGGTCAATGTATGTGTCCAATATTCCGCTGGTTTTGATATGGTTATGGTTTGCCCTCCGCTCCCGGCGGCTGTTTTTTTTCACCGCCGTAAACCCGGTCATCGAGACCGGCGGCGCTTGGGGCGAATCAAAATATCATATCCTGCAACGCATCCCGGCGAAGCATTTGCCGAAGACGGCATTCATTCCAAAAGGCGCTGATTTCGAGGAAATTAAGGTGAAATTTCAGCAGGCAGATTTGAGTTACCCGGTCATTGCAAAACCCAATATTGGCGAGCGTGGCTTGCTGGTAAAAAAAATAAAGGACGAACATGAATTGGCAGAATATGCTGCTAAAAACAACATGGATTTTCTAATCCAGGAGTTCGTCAGTTTGCCGCTCGAATTGGCAGTCATGCACCACCGTTTTCCCGGAGAAACAAAAGGCAAAGTCACCTCCATTTGCATCAAAGAAACCCTGAAAATCACTGGCGACGGTCGCTCCACCATCCGCCAACTCATGGAAGCCAAGCCCCGTGCGAAGCTGCAAATCCAACGCTTCGAGGTAGAAAATACAGCCATTTTAAATGAAATACCTGCACCTGGCAAAACCCTCGAACTTGAACCAATCGGCAATCATTGCCGGGGCACGATGTTTTTAAATGGCAATCCACATATTGATGAGGCAATTCACCGCATATTCAATGAAGTCGCCGCACAAATGGAAAATATACACTACGGTCGCTTCGACATGAAATGCACCAGCATCGAAGACCTCAGAAATGGCAAGGGTTTCCTGGTGATGGAATACAACGGCATCGGTGCAGAACCGGCCCATATTTACGACCCGGAATATCCGCTGTTGAAAAAATATGCAGACGTTTACCGCCACTGGAAAATCATTTATGAGATTGCAAAAATCCAGCGAAAACGAAGCATTCCAAGCATGTCCATTAGCGAAGCGATGGAGAGTTTGAAAAAATATGCGGCGTATAAAAAATCTTTAGAGGTATGAGGTGAGAGGTATGAGGTATGTCGCCTCATACCTCATACCTCATACCTCATACCTCTTTATCTTGAATTTAATTTCCCACTTTCTCGTCGGTTTTGGCTTGAGCTTCGTTGGCTCGCTGCCGTTTGGTATGATTAACCTGGAAGTTGCCCGCACTGCCGTGCGAAAAGGCATTCCGCCTGCGCTTTGGGTGGCGGCGGGAGCTTCGCTGGTTGAAATGTTGCAGGTATATGTTGCACTGAAATTTACCTCGTTATTTGCGGAAAATCCGGCGGTGGAGAAGTGGTTTCAAATCATATCCATTGTTGTCTTTTTCGGGCTGGGCATTTATTACTTCTTTTTTGCCAAAATAAAACCTGTCCCGACAGGTGAGTTGGAGCCGCCGGGCAGACGCAGGCACAAACTCATGAAAGGAATGTTCCTCAGCACGATTAACCTCATGGCAATACCTTATTGGATATTTTACGGGACGCTGCTGACTGCACACAATATGCTGGATAAGCAGGATTTGTACATCATCGTATTTTCCGTTGGGACGGCAGTGGGTGTGTTTGTGCTGCTGATTTTATATTCAATGTTGGGAGCTAAAATATTGCGGAAATCAGCGCAGGTGACGGCTTGGCTGAATGTATTTATCGGGTTGGTTTTGGTGGCGTTTGGGGTGTTTCAATTGTGGGATATGATGAATGGTGGGAGTTAAATTATTTGACAAATAATTCAACCCGATTAAAAGGAAGAACAAGTACATCGAAACCCCAAAGTTGTTTTCAATTGTATTTTCCATCAAAAAAGACATGAACACGATGCCGTGCAGCGCCAGAAAAAGCGGCTGCCGATAATTTCTCTGATAAAAAAGCGGGTAAAAAAAACCAGTCAGAAATAGCGCCAAGCCTGCCGCTCCCGTGCCTGCATATATCGTAACCAATTGATTGTGCGGCAATTTGAAATCATACCTGCCTGCCAGATTTTCCTGATAATATTCCTTCGTCTCCTGTTTCACATCGCCTGCGCCGACGCCAAATATTGGGTTGGCGTTGCCAATTTTTAACCCAACTTCCATCGAAACAAGCCGCTCGGCATCGGGATATTCGCTGCCTTTGCCTTGCAGGTATTGCAAAAAATCCCACCGGGCATATTCAATTTTCCGCTGAAAACTCGGCAACGTGTGATATGCAAGTATTGGCAAAACAGCCAAAGTCAATATCACGCCCAAGCCAAGCAGGTATTTTTTCCTGGCAAAAACAGTGTGCAAAGCCAGCACGAACAAAGCTAGATAAAGCGCCAAAATGCCGCTCCGTACCGAAAGAATATGAATGAAAATGAACAGAAAAACCGTCAATCCGCCCGTCAGCCATCGCTCAAAGGGATGCCGGAAGTAGAATTTTTCCGCCCAAACTGCCACCCCGCCGAGGATGGCAATGGCGAGCGTGAGGCTAAAACGAATATGGTTGGACGGCGTCGGCAGGTGACCGCCTCTGCCTAATTCAGCCATTATTTCCCCAAAATTCACCGTGAATTGGGCGCAAACATATAGGCTGATAATGCTCATCATCACCAGTAAAAAGTAAAATATGGCGAGTATTTCCCGCTTGCGCAAACCGGGCATGGAAGCAAATGCAAATGGCAAAACCAGGAATGGCAATTTAATGCGCAGCCGCTCCAAAGTATATTCCAAATCAGACGACCATATCGCTGAAATAAGCACCAATAAAAACGGAATGGAAACAACCAGCCAGGCAGGATATGTGGTGAGTTTTTTTAAGTTTTCCCGAAGGGTAGCCCGTAAAGTAAAGTGGATTTTGGGCCCCTCGATATGCAATTGAAACAACGCCAAAAGCAGCAACCCAATCATCGAAACCGACAGTACGAATTCTGCCGAAAGCACCATCGAAACGAGCCAGACAAACAGCAAAATCACTGCCTGTATTTTATATGATTGCAGGAACGGTTGCACAAGGTTTTGAGGTATGAGGTATGAGGTATGAGGTATGTGGCGCCACATACCTCATACCTCATACCTCATACCTATTTAAGCTTTCCTTTCAAAAAATCCATCGCCAGTTTGTTGGCGTCGGCGGTGGCTTTGGGGTCGAATTTTGGGTTGCTGGGATTGGCAAATGCGTGGTCGGCGTCGAACCAATGGATGTCCATTTTCTTACCCGTCGCTTTTGCTAATGCCTCGAATTTGCCGACCATTTCATTGTTGATGAAGGCGTCTTTTTTGGCAAAAATGCCGAGGATTTCAGCTTGCAAGGGCGCAAGCTCCTGCGCTTTTTCTACCGGGAAACCGTAGTACATCACGCAGCCAACGCCTTGATTTCCAGCCAAAATGCTGCTTCGCAGCGACCAGCCGCCGCCGAAGCACCAGCCAATGGTTGCCACTTTTGCATCCTTTCCGGCGTGAGCCAGCGCACCTTTTACGATGGCTTCGCCTCGCTCTTGTTTGAAGTTTTGCATCAGTTTTCCAGCCTCAGATTGGTCAGAAGTGACTTTGCCGTCGTACATGTCAAGCGCCAGAACGTTGACTTGCAGGCTGTCGAAAAGGCGGTCGGCTTCTTGTTTGATTTGGTCGTTCAGTCCCCACCATTCTTGAAATACGAAAAGGTATTTATTAGTAGGCTGGGTCGTGTGCAAGGCGTAAGCTTTGGCGTTGCCGCCGTCCGGAGTGGGAAATTCCATGACGTGCCCTTTGCCTTGAAAATCAATGGAATCCGGCTCGGCGTGCGCCTTTTGGAAGGCGGTATCGGCAGCAGCGTCTGCCGCTTTGTCGCCGGAGGTGGAGTTGCCGCAGCGAATTAAAGCGGCTGCCAAAAAGGAGAGAAGAAGGAGTAAATGTTTGCTTTTCATGTGGTTCCGAGTATTGGAGAGAGGTGTTTTTTTAGAAAAATTTTCTTCTGAAAAGAATTGTGGCACAACTTCGCTGACGCCGGTTTGCAACCGGCGCTTGCAGTATTTTTTTTCAAGGCGAGTTGCTGTTTTTCAGTAAAAAAAGCTGCTGCTTTCCGGCTAAGTTACAGAAGCGCCGGTTGCAAACCGGCGTCAGCGAAGTTGTGCCACGATTCTTCTCAACAAGAAAAATTATCTCAAAAAACACCCTTCTCCGAAGGTTATTTAAAACATCACCCCCAAGCGGATAATGATATTATTAATGTGCGCCTTCGAATCATCCGATTCCACGTCTCTGGTCACGTCGGTGAAAACACGCTGAAAGCCAAGCCCGGCGACCAATGCCGTGCCTGAACTAATGCTGTAATCTACCCCTGCGGCGAGTCCCCAGGAAAGAGCCAGGCTACCAACTTCTTTTTTGATGTCAATTTTTTCCTCGTTGGTGCCGGTTTGTTCGATAGCGCCATTTGCTTGCGATTTGAAGCCGAGAGAAATCACCGGGGCTTCGAGCCAATAGCGCAAATAGCCGAATTCATTGGTGCGAAACTTCAAGCCGAGCGGGATTTCGACATATTGAATGCCGTATTTCAGGTCAACGCCTGGCAGGAAAGTTGGGTCAACATTTTGGGGCAATTCGGTTTTCGTCCAAATTTGCCCGCCCTGGTCGTGTAGAAGGGTGCCGCCACTGTTGAAGGCGAAACCGATGCCGGTGATGAAGGCGTAATTTTCCCGGAAAAAAATCTCCGCATTCATGCCGAGTTTCAAACCCAGGTTGGCGCCGTTGCCACTGATATTGTTTTCGCTGGTGCCCATGCTGGAAAACATCGGGCTAACCTGGAAGCCAAAGCGCAAGTCGGTTTCTTGCGCTGAAATGAAGCTCCGCCCAATCAGACAAAGGGCGGCAATCGCAACAATTTTTTTCATCGAATACTGTTTTGGTGAGCTTTTTAAAGTGATTGGTGATGGGTGATTGGTGATTAGTGACTGGACAGTCCAATCACTAATCACCAATCACTAATCACCAATCACTATTCACATGAACGTCAGAATTTTCCCGTTTCTTTTGTTTGGAATTTGGCTCGCAACCTGGGGCTGCGAGTGCGGCAAAGGTAAAAACATACCCGACGTGTCGAAGGTCGAGGTCTCGGTTGAAATCAAGCGTTTCGAGCAGGATTTGTTCACGCTGGACACCAACAACTTAGCGGCGGAGCTTGCCCGGTTGGAAGAGAAATACCCTGGGTTTGCGCCCCTGTTTTTTAGCGAAGTGCTTGGCTCGACAGACTCGACCATTGCGCCGCAGGGGCATGAAAAATATGTGCGGGGATTTATCACGCACCCGTCGGTGCGGAAACTTTACGATACCTGCCAAGTGGTTTTTCCCGATTTGAAGGGCATCGAAAAGGACTTCGAGCAGGCTTTCAAGTTTTACAAGTATTACTTTCCGACGCAGCCGCTCTCCGGTGAAGTGGTTACCTATATTTCAGAATACACGCTCGGCGGCTTTTTGTACGACGACAATGCCATCGGCGTGGGGCTTGATTTTTATTTAGGAGAAACATATCCCTACGTGCAGTACAATCCTGGCAATCCCAATTTCTCGCAATACCTCGTCCGCACTTTTAATAAAGATTACCTGGTTTTTAAATCCGTGAAATTGCTGGCGCAAGACCTGCTCGGCAATCCAAAAGGCAATCGCTTGATAGATTATATGATTCACGGCGGGAAAGAATTGTACCTGCTCGACCGTCTGATGCCTCGTGCGCCCGACAGCGTCCGGCTTGAATTTTCGCAAAAACAGGTGGATTGGTGCGACGATAACGAGGCGAATATTTGGGCTTATTTCATCTCGGAAAACCTGTTGTATTCCACTGACTTCGGCACATTTCGCAAGTTCATCGAGTACAGCCCGAACTCGCCGGGGATGCCCGATGAAGCGCCCGGCAGGACGGCGAACTGGTTAGGCTGGAAAATCGTGGAAGCGTTCATGCGCAAGAACCCGGCGGTGAGTTTGGAGGAATTGATAATGATGGAAGATGCGCAGTTGATTTTGGATAAGTCGAAGTATAAGCCGGCGAGGTGAGGTTCTATGCAAAACGTCGGCAGGGTTTGGAACCCTGCCGACGTTGCACCGTGTCGCCAAACTCCAGTTTGGCGATGGTGGCGGCATCGCCAAACTGGAGTTTGGC
>CAZHLB010000155.1:0-11047 GCA_964533005.1 uncultured Saprospiraceae bacterium | reverse complement strand
ACCTCGCTAAACCTGATTTTGGGAACAAGAATTGACAAGACCGACCAAACTAATTTTCCATGATAAATTTTCGCTGCAAGCCCTTTCACGAGTTAACTGCACCGCAACTGTACGGCATTATGGTGCTTCGCCAGGAAGTTTTTATCGTCGAGCAAAACTGCCCGTACCTCGATGCCGATGGCAAAGATTTGCAAGCTTGGCATCTCGCCGGCTACGACGACGACGGCAAGTTGGTGGCTTACGCCCGCCTGCTTCCGACGGGCATTTCGTATCCAAACCATTCCAGCATTGGCAGGGTCGTCACCTCGGCAAATGTGCGGCGCAGCGGTGCTGGCAAGGCATTGATGCGTGCCGCCATTGACAATATGGAGCAGTTGCTGCCGGGGGAAAACATCAAAATCGGGGCGCAGAAATATTTGCGGGGATTTTATGAGAGCTTCGGATTTGTGGTGTCGGGGGATGAGTATTTGGAGGATGGGATACCGCACTTTCCGATGGTGCGGTGACGCAGACTTTTTGTTTTCTGAAGGATGCAAGTAGCTTTGGCTATTCTAAAACGAAAACTGCACAACATGAAAAAACTCATCTCACGGAAGGGAATCGTTCTGATTCTCATTCCCTTTTTTGTCATCTTTTTGCAAGCTTTTATCAGGTACGTGCTGGGCAAAGATTTCAACACGATTGGCATTACCCTGGGCGCTTTGGGGCTTGGGCAAATTTTGCCTTTTGTCTATTTCGACCATTTCGTAGCCAACAAAATTTTCAACATTAGCCCGAGCTTTGCTGCCAAAGGGGATAAATTCATCATTACTTACAAAGCAGGCGTTAAAGTGGGAATAGAGGACATCGAAGGCATGAAAAACTTAACCTACGTTGCCATTTTTGTGAACCTGATGCTTTTCGTGATGACCGTGTATTTTGGTCTTATCCAGTTAACTTTGCTTCACATCATTTCAGGCAGCTTGTGTTGCCTGTTAAGTTGGGGCGTTATCTTTTACAAGTCATGATGAATACCATAGTCATATCAGTTTGGATAATCTGCATCCTTGCCGCTGCGTGGGTAGTCTTCAAGATTCGAAAAAAAGCAAGGGCTTTGCATGAAGCCTTCGAGTCTGCTGAGATAGTGGACATCAAAATTGAAGGAATGAAACCTGCCTCCGTTTCAGAGCAAAAAATAATTGGCTTGACGGAGGAAATCAGAAAAGTGGAAGCATTCATGGCAGTCCACCAACAATTTGATAAACCGGAAGACAAGGTTCATGTAAAATATCTCCAAGCCTGCAAACAAGCCCTGCTCAAAGAACTGCTGGCAGAATTGGCGCTTTCCGGCGTCAGTTTTAAGACCAACAAAAGCTTCATCGAGCGCCTGACCAGCTACCTGGAAAAATCGGACAGCGCCTCCAGCGTTTCCAAAGAATTGAAATCGAACCTGGCGGAGGTGGAGAAGCTGATGCCGGTTTAGTTGAGGTATGGCTTATTCTGAATTGCCATTTCTTTGCAACCTTCCCTTCTCAAGCCCTTCCTTCTTGCAAACCCCCTCCGTGTTTTCCTATTTTGCCCCCGCAACTCGCACCCGCCGACCGGCGTTGTAGTTCTCGCCTTCGGCAGCAAGAAATACTCACGGAGAGCGGAGGTTTTTCAGGAAAAATTTTTCCTGAAAACCACCGCTCTCCGACTGCTTTCAATTTTTCGACCCATGATAATTCAGGATAACTACCAATTGCTCATCGAGAAGCTCGACCAATTCATCCGCAAGTTTTACGTCAACCAACTCATCCGGGGCGGCTTGTACAGCCTGGCGCTGATGCTGCTGCTGTTCCTGGGGCTGAATTTCCTCGAATACAATTTCTATTTCCAGCCGGGGATGCGGCAGACGCTGTTTTTCAGCTTCGTCGGCGTCTCGGCGGTGGCGCTGACGGGGTGGATTTTCATTCCGATGCTGCATTATTTCCGCTTGGGAAAGGTGATTTCCCACGAACAAGCGGCTCGCATCATCGGCGACCACTTCACTGGTGTGAAAGATAAACTGCTGAACATCTTGCAGTTGAAACACCAGGCGGACTCGGCGACGAGCCGGGAACTGATTTTGGCGAGCATCGAGCAGAAGTCGGAAGAAATCAAGCCCGTGCCGTTCAAGCAGGCGATTGACTTGTCGAAAAATCGCAGGTACATGCGCTACGTGTTGCCGCCGCTGCTCCTGCTTATCGTGCTGTTGGTGGCTGCGCCAAGCCTCATCACCGACACCACCGGGCGGCTTTTGCATTTCAACAAGAAGTATGAAAAACCTGCGCCGTTCACTTTCGTCGTGCCGGAGGAGGATTTGAAAGTGGTGCAGTACGGCGAGTTCCCGCTGACCGTCAAAGTCGAAGGCTCGGCGCTGCCGAATGAGGTGTTTATTGACGTGGACAATATTCAATATCGCCTGACGAAAAAGGACGCTTCGACCTTCTCCTACACCTTCTCCAACGTGCAGAAGGACACGGAATTCAAGCTGTTTTCCGCAGGCATCGAGTCGGACGATTACACTTTGGCGGTGATGAAAAAGCCGAACATCACTGGCTTCGATGTGAAATTGGACTACCCTGCCTACACGGGTCGCAAGGACGAAGAATTGCAAAGCACCGGCGACCTCACCGTGCCCGTCGGCACCAACATTGACTGGGTTTTTAACTCGGCGAACACTTCCAAAATCGCCGTCCGTTTTTCCGGTTCGAACGGTTTGGTGGAGACGAAACGCTTCTCCGACGACCTTTTCACCTACAAAAAACGGGCGTTGCGGGACGAGACTTACCGCCTCTATATTTCCAACGAATACCTTCCCAATGCCGACTCGGTGAGCTATTCCATCAGCGTCGTGCCCGATTTGTACCCGACCATCCAGGTTGAAAAATTCCAGGACAGCACCAACGCCCGCCTGCTTTATTTCGTGGGCGATGCGGCAGACGATTATGGCTTGCTGAGTCTTTCGTTCAACTACCGCCTCAAGCGGGACAATGGAAACGAAGGCGATTTGATAACCCTGAAAATGAAAAAACCGGAGGGCAGAGCCGTCCAGTACAACCACGTTTTCAACCTCGACGACCTGCAACTCAAACCCGGCGACGAGGTGACCTACTATTTTGAAACCTTCGACAACGACGGCGTGAACGGCAGCAAATCCGCCCGCACCAACCTCATGGTTTTTGCCATGCCGACCGCCGAGGAGTACGAAAAAATGGAGGAGGAAAACGACCAGGCAATCAAGGACAAACTCAAAAAGAGCTTGCAGGAGAGCAAGAAAATCCAGGAAGACATGAAAAAGCTGCACGAGAAAGTTTTGCAGCAAAAAGATATGGATTGGCAGACCCGCAAGGAGTTGGAGAAATTGTTAGAGCGTCAAAAAGAACTGCAAAAGCAAATCGAGGAAGCCAAAAAAGAATTCCAGGAGAACCAGAAAAACCAGGAAGAATTCAACAAGCCTGACGAGCAAATGCAGGAAAAGCAGGAGCAACTCGAAGAACTCATGGAAGACGTCGTGAACGAGGAAATGGAGGAACTAATGCGCAAAATCGAGGAGCTGATGCAGGAAATGCAGAAGGAAGGCGCCCTGGAACAAATGGAAGAAATGCAGCACCAGGACGAGAAAATGGAAAAAGACCTCGACCGCCTGCTCGAATTGTTCAAGCAACTTGAACTTGAGCACGAGATGCAGCAAACGATGGAAAAGCTGGAAGAACTTGCCCAGGAACAGGAAAAACTGAGCGAGGAAACCGAAAAAGCTGACCAAAACGACCAGCAGCAGTCGGAAGAGCAAAAGAAGGAGGAGCAAGAAAACCTGGAAAAAAAGCAGGAAGACGTCAACAAGAAATTCGAGGACATCGAGAAGAAGATGGACGACATCCAGAAGAAAAACCAGGAATTGCAGCGCCCGAAAGACATTGACTCGCAAAAAGAGGAGCGCAAAGACGTGAAGGAAGACCTGAACGACAGCAAGCAAAACCTCGAGCAAAAGCAAAATCAGAAAGCCAGCCGCAAGCAAAAAAGCGCCGCCAAAAAAATGAAGGAAATGGCAGGCGAAATGGGCGCACAAATGCAAGGCGAGCAAATGGAGCAGATGGAAATGGACTTGAAAGCCCTGCGGCAATTGCTCGAAAACATCGTCACCCTCAGCTTCGACCAGGAACGCCTGCTCGACGAGTTCAACCCGGTGGAAATCAACACCCCCCGCTACATCGAACTGACGCAGCAGCAAAAGAAAATCCAGGACGATTTCAAGGTGGCGGAAGACAGCCTTTACGCCTTGGCAAAGCGGGTCATCCAGATGGAAAGTTTCATCACCGAAAAGGTCGGCGACATCAAAGACAACATCCGCAAATCGCTCGACAACCTCGAGGAGCGCCAAAAACCGCAAGCCGCCGAGCAACAGCAGCGTGGCATGAAAAACCTGAACGACCTCGCCCTGATGCTCTCCGAAACGATGGAGCAAATGCAAATGCAAATGTCAGGCATGATGCCCGGCAACCAGCAATGCGACAACCCCGGCGGCACGGGTAGCGGCAAAGACGGAAAACAAGGAAAACAAGGCTCCATGCCCCAAAAAGACAAGATGAGCGAGGGTCAAAAGGAACTGAACGAGGGGCTGCAAAAGATGAAAAAAGGCATGGAAAAAGGCGGCGAAGGTGGCGGCGGCGACCCCAGCAGCAAGGAATTTGCGCAAATGGCTGCTCGCCAGGCAGCCCTCCGGAAGGCTTTGCGGGAAAAACAAAAGGAATTGCAGCAGCAAGGCAAAGGCAGCAAAGAGTTGGAGCAGGCTATCGAAGAAATGAACAAGGTCGAAATTGACCTCGTGAATAAGCGCCTGACCAACGAGACTTTGAAGCGCCAGCAAGACATCCTCACCCGCCTGTTAGAGCACGAAAAAGCCGAGCGCCAGCGTGACCAGGACAACAAGCGCAAAGCCGAAGTCGCCGCCGAAAAAGAGCGCAAATTGCCGCCGAGTTTGGAGGAATACATCAAAAAACGGGAGGCGGAAATCGAGCAGTACCGGACGGTTTCGCCTGCTTTGAAGCCTTATTACAAGAATTTGGTGGAGGAATATTATAAGTCTTTGAAGGGGACGAAGTGAAGTGAGCTGTTCCTTTTGCTAAATAAAAAAGGAGGAGGCAATTGAAAGCCTTCTCCTTTTTTATTTAGCAAAAGATTGGGATATGGATGTCGATGAGAAACACGATAATCTACAAGCCGTTGTGGAAAACTTCCCACCCGCCTAACATACTTACCAAAACAAAATGTGTTACATTTGTCTCTTAAAAAAGAAAACTTCTGAACGGCGAATTCAGAAGTTTTTACTTTTTTCCTTTAACAGCAGCAGGTGCAGAGAAAGGAACTATGTTTTAAATCCAATGCAAAAGTAAGTAAAACTAAAACAAAAATACAGTTTTAGTGAATTTTTTTTGCTTTTAAGCCAAGTTTCGGTCACTCGCCTGCTGTCAATTCCATAAATTAATGGAAAGACATTTTTTCTCAATTAAAGTCGGTAAACTCCTCGAGTTCATTGGGGAGAGCAATTCAAAAAATCCAAAACCAATTAAGTTAGCTCTATGGCTGGCAGTTGGTTTGTCATTCATGGGATTGTTTGTCTTGCTGTTTTTGGGAATTTGTTACTTGGTTTTGAACAAGTAGGATTCCAAGCAGGTGAGAGGCAAAATTTGCCTCTCACTTAAATTTTTGAGATTACTATTGATTGATGAGCTAATGCATGAGTTCATCAACATGAACTACTTTTGTTAAAACTCAAAAACGATGAATTCACCAGCAATTGGATTTGACGGCAACCAGCGATACCTGGACGAAGCAGGCGACACCTCTTTTTATGGCAAAGGCAAAATCAATATCGTCGGTCAAAATGGTGTTTAGTTAGCCTTCATTCTTGGAATGGTAAAATGCAAAGAACCGCTTCCACAAATACGGCAACAGATATTGGATTTACAACAGCAAGTCGCCAACGACCCTTATTTTGCTGACATTCCCAGCATGAATAAGAAAAAACAGAAGGGCGGCTTTTACTTCCATGCTACCGATGATATTCCTGAAGTAAGGAAGATTTTTTATGACTATGTGCGAAAATTGGATTGCAGTTTCGAAGCAGTTGTAGGTCGAAAAACTCAGCAGATATTTGAGACAAAACACAATGGCAAAGAGGCTGAATTTTATGCCGATTTGCTTTCACACCTGCTGAAAAATAAGCTTCAAAAAGGAGGTAAACTCACACTTACCATTGCCAAGCGAGCTAATTCAACTCGGAACCAAAATTTGCAACTGGCCTTGGCGAAAGCCATCAGTCAAAGCCATAAAAACAAAGCGGTAAAAACGAAAGTCGCTTTCAACGTTCAAAATCATTTGACAGAGCCATTACTAAATGTTGCGGATTATTTCTGCTGGTCAATACAGCGCATTTTTGAAAGGGGAGAAACGAGGTACTATGATTTTCTTCGGGACAAAATATCGCTGGTGTTGGACTTATATGACTGGTCAAAGCTGGGCGGTAATCAGAAGTACTATTCCCCCAAAAATCCTTTGACGGCACGAAACAAGCTATAAAAAAAAAGCCCGCATTTGCACTGAGAAGGATACCCTTCCACGACATGGAGTCGGAATTCATGCAATGCAGGACTTCGCAAAGATACTTCAAATACCCTTTTTGGGCAATTAAGTTTTACACCCGCCTGATTTCCGCCCCCAGCGCATTCAACCGCTCATCAATCCTTTCATACCCCCTATCAATCTGTTGCACATTATTTATCACGCTCCGCCCCTTCGCCGAAAGCGCAGCGATGAGCAGCGCCACCCCCGCCCGAATATCCGGCGAAGTCATCTCGATGCCCCGAAGCTGGAAGCGCCGGTTCAAGCCGATGACCGTCGCCCGGTGCGGGTCGCAGAGGATGATTTGAGCGCCCATGTCAATCAGCTTGTCCACGAAAAACAGGCGGCTTTCAAACATTTTTTGGTGAATCAGGACGCTGCCTTTCGCCTGCGTCGCCAGCACCAAAATAATGCTCATCAAATCAGGCGTGAAACCGGGCCAAGGAGCGTCGTAAACCGTCATAATGGAGCCATCAATGAACGATTGAATTTCAATCTCCTCCTGCGCCGGCACATGAATGTCGTCGCCCCGCACTTCCATCGCCACGCCCATCCGCTCGAACACGGGCAGGATGTTTCCCAACTCATTTACGCTGGCATTTGTGATGGTCAACTCGCTCTGCGTCATCGCCGCCAAACCAATGAAACTGCCGATTTCAATCATGTCCGGCAGGCAAGCGTGGGTCGCTCCGCCGAGCCTTTCGACGCCTTCGATGGTCAATAAATTGGAGCCGATGCCGCTGATTTTTGCGCCCATCCGGTTGAGCAATTTGCAAAGCTGCTGCACGTAAGGCTCGCAGGCGGCATTGTAAATCGTGGTCGTTCCTTCCGCCAGGACGGCGGCAAAAAGGATGTTTGCCGTGCCGGTCACACTGATTTCATCCATCAAAATATGCGTCCCCCGCAGGTCGGGCGCTTCGATGAAATACATGCTTTGGTCAGCGTCGTAACGAAAGTTTGCGCCGAGTTTTTGCAAGCCGAGAAAGTGCGTGTCCAGCCTGCGCCGCCCGATTTTGTCGCCGCCGGGCTTCGGCAAAATCGCCCGGCGAAACCTGCCCAGCAGTGCACCCATCAGCATCACCGAGCCACGAATCCGCCTGGCGTTTGCCAAAAACTCAGGGTTTTCAAAAAATTTCAAATCCACGCCGTCCGCCTGCAAATGGTAGGTGTGGTGCGCCAGGCGTTCAATTTTGACACCCAACCCACGCAGCAATTCAAGCTGGCTGCGCACGTCGGCGATGTCTGGAATATTGGAAATAACGACTGGCTCGGTGGTGAGCAAGGGGGCGCAAACGACTTGCAGCGCCTCGTTTTTTGCGCCTTTTGGTTGGATGCTGCCGGAGAGGCGGCGGCCGCCGGTGACTTCGAAAGAGGTAGTGAGCATTGTTTGATTTCGGATTGATTTGGCGGGAAAGGTAAGTGGAATTTCAGGCGCTGAATGTCCCAAAATCTATTCGCTGAACGGAAGGAATCCTAAACGAAAGAAGGGTTTTGCCTTCAAAATTTGTAATGGCGAGGTCGCCTTGCGTGAGGATGTCCATGCCGATAATCAAATCATGGTCATCATTTCCGTAGCGGAATTCGACCACTTCCAATTGGGGAAACCAAATATCCTTTGAAATTTCGAGGCTCAAAGAATAGGTGAAAAAGACCTCCAACCCGGAGGCGGTAATCACTTCCACGAAATTGTCTTCTTTCAAGCCCAATCTTCCAACCATCCTGTTGGAAATACAACTAACGTTTGCGACGGTATCCCAAAGGGCTTTGACTTCGATGCAAGTCTCACGCTGCTTGACAGGAGAAACCTTGACCATGGAATAGATGATTTCCGCAATATGGTCATATTGAATGTTGGTGAAGTGGAAGGACATCAATTGTCGTCTTGAAGGGTGACAAGTTGGTGAGTAGCGAGTTTTGGCACTTTTTGTTGATGTGCCGGAATGCAATGGTGAATGATGAAAGTGCCGGGCTTGAAATTGCCGTATGCAAAATCTACTGCTTCTGCCCGTGACGGATAAACGCCTGCAATTTTCTGGTCTCTGATGACCAAAAATTTCCCATTGTACTTTTTCAGAAGCTTGCTCTCCTGCGCTTTGTACCACAAAAACTCCTTGTAGTTCGGGAATTTTTGCTGCAAATCCTCCGTGTTTGTTTTATGAATGGAAGGGAGATAATTCATCTGTTTGTGATTTTTAGCTGCCAATTTTTTTACAAAAATAGGCAAGTCCCCCCTGACTTTTACCTTTTTACTTTTCCCTTTTTACTTCTCACTCCTTCTCCTTATCCAAAGGATTCCCCTCCCCATACTGCACCTTCACCGCCTCCTCGATGCGCATCACTTTCACCTCCGTCCGCCGATTGTACTGATGCTCCTCGTCGGTGCAATCCACCCCTTCCTTGCAATGGTTGCGGATTTCCTGCTCGCCTTTGCCGTAAGCTTGGATGCGTTTGGCGGCGATGCCCCGCTGCCCCAGGTAACGCTTTGCGGCTTCGGCTCGCTGGAGCGAAAGGTCGAGGTTGTACTCTTCCGTGCCACGAGAATCGGTATGAGCGTACAGCTCGATTTCCATGCTGGGGTAAAGCTTCATCAGGTCGGCGAGGGCGTCCAATTCACGTGCGGCGCCTTTGCGGATGATGGACTGGTTGTAGTCGTAGTAAATGTTTTCGAGGATGATGACGCTGCCCTCTTTGATAGGCTGCTTCAAACTGCGCTCGACGATGAGTTGCATAGTGACCGACACCTGCACCGGCTCCGCTGCCGGGCTTTCGACGGTGGAGAATTTGGTCATGCCCTTCGTGTAGCCTTCTTTTTCGGCGAAAATGGCAAACTCGCAGCCTTTTTGCAGGCAAAAATTGAACTCGCCGCTGGCGTTGGAGCGCAGGTTTTCTTCAGTTCCGGTGGTCTCGTTGACGATTCGTATTTGGGCGTTTGGCACTTTGGTTTTCATGTTTTCCACGTTCACCATGCCGTTCAGGTTGATGCAATTGGCGCTGCGCATGGGCGCTTCGATGGTTTGCGCAATGTCCTCGCCTTCAGTCGAATGGATGACTTCGGCGCTCTCGTAGCCATGTTTGCTGACCAAAATCAGGTAGCTTTTGCCGGGCTTCATTTCCGCCAAAACTTCGCCGTTTGAGTTGGTGGTTTTCACTGGCACTTTCAGGTCGTCGGTGCTTTTGCGCAGCAGTTTCATGGTCAGGTTGCCGTCTTTGCCGTTGGGCAAAAGCTCGATGTCGTACAGGTCTTTTCCTTCGATGAAACCGTCGGCGCTGCGCTCGAAAATGCGCACGTCCGCACCGGAAATGCGTTCCCTCGTTTGTGCATCGAAAGCAACGACCATCGCACTCAGCACCGGGGCTGCCGTTTTGATGAGGCTCTCTTTTTTCTCGAACATGTAGATGTCGTCGCCGCCCTTGCCGCCGTTGCGGTCGCTGGCGAAATAGCCTTTTGTGCCGTCTTCGTTGATGATAAAACCGAGGTCGTCGCCGGGTGAATTGTACGGTTTGCCAAGGTTGATGATAGCGCCGGGGATGGTCTGGCTGATGTCCACCATGAAAATATCCCGCTTACCCTCGCCGCCGTGACCGTCCGAGGAGAAAAACAGGACGCCGTTTTCGTGCAGGTACGGGAAACTCTCTTTGCGGTTGGTGTTGATTTCAGAACCCAGGTTGATAGGCTTCGACCACTCGCCGCCCTTTTTTTCCACGTAGTACAAATCGCTGTCGCCGTAGCCGCCGGGCATGTCGGAGGAGAAAAACAGCCGCTTGCCATCGGCGCTCAAAGCCGGGTGAGCGCAGTTGTAATCCACGCTGTTGAATGCCAGCGGCGTGATGTTTTCCCAATCGTACTCGCCCCGGGTTGCCTGGAAAATTTTCAAGCCCACCATTACGCCGTCCGCATTGGTCTTCACCACTCCGTTTTGCACGTTGCTTCGGGTGAAAAAAAGCAAGTTGCCATCCCGGCTGAATGAAACGGGCCCCTCGTGCGCCTGCGAATTCACCCGCAACGAAAATGCTTCGGCGTGGTGCGGCAAGCCTTGCTCGTCCAATTCGGCGTAAAAAAGCTCCCGGAAAGGCTGCTTCTTATTGTCAACCGGCCCGTTTTTGTGCTGCGACACATAGACGATTCCGTTTTGATAATACGACGGCGAAAATTCTGACCCGCTCGTGTTGATGCCGCTGGAATTGTGCAGCACGGGCGGCTCGCCTTTGTCGTAGAGCTTGTCGGAGCTTTTGGATTTGGATGCTTGCTGCTGCGCTTGCAGGTTGGCAGCGAAGAAGCTGAGGATGGTCAGGATGATGAGGATATTTTTCATGGCAAGTAAGTGAGTGTGAGGAATTTTAGAGTCCATCCGAAGGCATCAACTTTCGAGCGGCGGGGGGGGGGGGGGGGGGTGCGGCGGTGGGGACAGGAGGGCGGTGGGTGGGT
>CAZHLB010000154.1:1411-11067 GCA_964533005.1 uncultured Saprospiraceae bacterium | reverse complement strand
CATCCTCGAAGAGGATCTGCCCTGTGTAATGCACGTCAAACAGGGCAGATCCTCTTCGAGGATGACAAAGGCGACTTGCGGACTTGCAGACAGGCACTTCACACAGAGCCGACATGAGCCAAATTCTTTCCATGAAAATCTACTCCCTCCTGCTGTTTTTTGCGGCGCTGCTCGGCTGGCGCTGCGATTCGGTCAATTTTCCTGACAAGAAAGAAGTGAAGCAAATTCAGCAAAATCCTTCTGCGCTGGAAGGCTACCTGCAACGCATCAAGTTGCCGCCCGGCTTCAAAATTTCAGTTTTTGCGCAAGACGTTCCAAACGCCCGCTCGATGTCGCTTTCGCCAAACGGGACGCTGTTTGTCGGCACAAGAAACGGCGGGCAGGTCTTTGCCTTGCGAGATGAAGACGGCGATTTTAAGGCGGAAAAAAAGTACGTCATCGCCCAAGATTTGCGCCAGCCCAATGGTGTAGCTTTCAAGGACGGCGACTTGTACGTGGCGGAAATCAGCAGGATTTTGAAGTTCGAAGACATCGAAAACAAGCTCGCCACCCCGCCACAGCCAGTCGTTGTTTACGACAAATACCCAACGGACGGGCATCACGGCTGGAAATACATTGCCTTCGGAAAGGATGGAAAACTGTACGTTCCCGTCGGCGCACCCTGCAATATTTGCGAGTCGAAAAATGAAATTTATGCCACCATCACCCGCCTGAATCCTGACGGGACGGGCTTTGAAATCGTGCAGCGAGGCATCCGAAACACGGTCGGTTTTGCCTGGCACCCGATCACCGGCGACCTCTGGTTCACGGAAAATGGCAGGGACTGGTTCGGCGACGACAAGCCTGCCGATGAATTGAATCATGCACGAAATGATGAAATGCACTTCGGCTATCCTTATTGCCACCAGGGCGACCTTGCCGACGACCGATTTGGAAAAAAGCATTCGTGCAGCGAATTCACGACGCCGGCGCAAAACCTCGACCCGCACGTGGCGGCGCTGGGCATGGAGTTTTACACGGGGAAGAAGTTTCCTGAAATTTACCGGAACCAGGTTTTCATCGCCGAGCATGGCTCGTGGAATCGCAGCAAAAAAATCGGCTACCGGGTGACTTTGGTGACCCTCGACGGCGAAAGAGCGACGAGTTACGAGCCTTTCGCAACTGGCTGGCTGGACGAAGCGGCTGACCAGGCTTGGGGAAGACCGGTGGATTTGGAGCACCTGCCGGATGGCTCGCTGCTCGTTTCGGATGATTTTGCAGGGGCGATTTACCGCATTGATTATCAGGGGAAATAGTCTTTTGGTTTAGGCAGGTCTAGCGAGGTTTAGGAGGTTTAAATGCGACATATCTAAACCTTCTAAACCTTGCTCAACCTGCCTAAACCTTCATGAATTGTCTTCTGTCTGAGCGCTTTTCGACTGGATTTGCGAGTAAAACTTCGCCGACTTTTCGCCGAGGATGCCGGGCTCGAATTCCAGCGTGGAAAGGATGTCGAGCAAGACGTTGATTCTGCCTTCCGTCTCGAAGAATTTATTGATAATCACCAGCTTGCGGTTCTCGACGATGCAATAGCCGGAGTTGAAATTGCCCTTTTCGTAGCGGACGACGTAGCCCAGTTCGGTGAACAGGGTTTCGAGTTTTTGGAGGCTGTGTTTGGTAAGGTTTATCATGAATACTTTTTTCCCTGTTTATCTTGGTAACTGACCTATTGCAGGTCAAAAATTAGGAAATTTCTGAAAACTCTACAGATTTTTCAAAGCTGAGAAAAAACGTAATCTAGCGAAAAAAAGAATGAGAACACTTCAAGAGTATTCCCAGCCATTGATGGCACAGTTAGGCCAAGCGCAGGTAAAAAAAACGCTGGCAGCGCCATCTCAAAAATAGCCTCACGAAAAGACTGCCGGTTATACACGCTTAGTGATGACGAGGCAGAATACGTAAGATACTGTCGCATGCTGAACGGAGAACTCAAAACGGTGGTGGATGTGGACAAGCTGAATATCAGCCTGTTAGCCAATGCGACTGCCTTCTTAAAAGAGAAAGCATACGTCCCGGTGGTGCATGATTGCAGTGCGCTGCGCAAGCCCTTCAGCGAAGAATTGGAAGGGCTGGGCAAGGTGAAAGACCTGGACGGGAAGCTGGTCAATGGCTATGACAGCTTCGAGAGCATAGCGGTTAGCTTTCGGGGCAGCCGCCTGCGGCTCTTGCAATGCACCCCTTTCAGCAATGGAGACGAAGCGTACGTCAGCCAGCAAGAGTGCCGGGCAATTGAAAACGGGCAATTGAAGGACAAGGAGCGGCTGGCACAAATGGGTGGCGGCAAGGGCAAAGTCACTCAACACTTTGTCTTGAAAGGCATTGAACGCCTCGCTCATTATCAGCAAATGCAACAGTTTGTCAAAGAACATCAGCTTTCTGACAACCAAATAAATCAAGGGCTTGCCCTTTTCAATTTGGTCTCATAAAATCTGTAGAGTTTTCAGGATGCAAGCACTTTCCAACTCGTTTTTTGGATAAATTTTTGCGGCTTCCCCACCCCGAAAAAGGATGCACCTCCTTTCAAAGGAGAAAAATTTCCATCCTTAAACCTCCTGAAAATCAAAATGCTGCTACTTTTGCCCGCATCGGCTGCATTGGTTTCACGAAAAGATAAACAAAACTGCTTCCCTCCCACGGGACAAACATCGCCGCCATGAAAAAGCGCCAATTCTACGCCACTGCTGCCATCCTGCTCTTTTTTGGGCTGGGCGCCGCCCTCGATTTTGGCATTTCCACTGACAACCATCTTGAAAATTACAAGCGCCGCATCGAGCGCAGCTTGCACAAAATGGAAGGCGAAGTGCAGACCATTCTGGCTGACACCAGCTTCCTGGCTCGCATCCTCGACGGCGTCGAAAAATTGCCTTCGCCCAAGCAACAAGCCGACCTGAAATATTTGCTCGACCTGGCTGGAAAGCCTTACAATATCTGCCTCTACCGGGACGACTCGCTGATTTTTTGGCTCAACAACAAGGCATTTCTCAGCCCCGAACAGGTGCGTTTTTTTTCGGGTAAAGCAGATAAAAACCACCTGCTTCGACTGTCCAACGGCTATTTCGAGGTCATCACCCTTTCGATTTCGGATTTGGGATTTGGGATTTCGGAGGCGCCCCCCAAATCCGAAATCCGAAATCCCGAAATCCGAAATCGAAAGGTTTTTGCGGCTGCGCTGTTGCCGCTGAAACGGGAATATTCGAGCAAGAGCGACCTGCTGCCGAACAGCTTTGTCACCGGCGATTTTTCTATCCCCACCGACGTATTTCTGAGTGAGACGCCCACCAAGTTTTCCATCAAAAACCTCGACGGGCAAGCCATCGCCTGGCTCGGCGCAAGCGGGGCGGCAAAGGATAGGTCGCACCTGCAAATCGTGTTTTTCATCTACATGATGGGGTTCATTGCGCTGGGGGTACTGGTCAATGACCTTGCCGTGCGGCTGGTGCGGCGGTTCAAACCCTGGGTGGGGGCGGCTTTTGTTTTTGGGATGGTGGCGGCAGTTTGGTGGCTGACTTTGCAATTGGGCTTTTCGCAGCACTTCGCCACGTTTCAAACTTTTTCCCGGGTCTTCACCGAGCCGATTTTGGAAGGCGTGAACTCGCTCGGCGAATTGCTCATCGGCATCCTTTTGCTGGTGTGGATGATGGTTTTTTTCAACCGGGAATTTACCGTCAAAGACTTCCGCCACCCCTCGCTGCCGATTCGAGTCGGGCTGACGGCGCTGAACTATTTTGCCATCACCCTGGCGATGCTCATGGTGACGAGCATTTTCAAAAGCATTGTGCTGGACAGCACCATCGTATTTGATTTTGAAAACGTGTTCAACCTCAACACCCAGAGCGTTTTGGCGATGGTTGGGGTGGTGTTTTTGCTGCTGGCTTTATTCCTATTCAGCCACCGCATGATGATGGCGACCAACAAAATCGGGCTGCAAAAAAAATGGCGGCTGACGGCAATGGCGGTGGCGCTGGCAGCGGCTTACCCGGTGGTTTCGCACGTGAAGGATTTGCACCTGTCCCCTGCTTTTTTCCTGCTGGCGGCGACGATTTACCTGATGTTGTTCGAGTTTTTTGTCGAGGTTAAAAACATGACACTCAGTTGGTTCGTGGGTTGGCTGATGCTTTTTGCGGGCTTCACTTCGGTGCTGCTTTACAAATACAACAACGACAAAGACTACCGCCGCCGGGCGGAATATGCCAAAGCCATCGCCAGCTTCGAGGACGAGCAAGCCGAACTGGGTTTCGACGAAATCAGCCGGTTGATGCAAAGCCCGGCAGCCATGGAAAAATGGCACGACTTGGCTCGTCTTTTCGCCCCGCAACCCGTGCCGAAGGAGGAAGCAAGGGACATCGTGGAGGGGCTTTTCAGCACCAACAAGTACCTGTTTCACAATTACAATTTCAAGCTCACCGGCTTCTACCTGCGCACCGGGGAGACGGCGCTCAACGAACAACAGCAGACCTTCGGCGAGATGGAGGAGCTGTTTCACAAGGCAAAACGCACCAAATTTTCCAACCTCCGTTTCCTGAACGAAAAGACCCGGCAGCCCGGCTACCTCATCCGCACGGAAATCCCGACCCGGGAGCCGCTGTTGATTTTCCTTTATTTCCAACGCTCTTTTTCCACCCCGTCAAAAGTCTATACCGAATTACTGCTCGACAAAAAATACAAGAACCTGGAGGAGTTGGACAACTACGACTACGGCATTTACCAGGATGGCGTTTTGCTCGAAGAGCGCAACAACACGTACAGCAAGCTGCTTTCCGATGCCTTGCCGCCGGTCGGCGAGGTGAAAACTTTGAAGCTGACGAGCAAGCGCAGCGAGTTGCTTTACCATGCGCCGAACAACGTCGTGATTAAAATCGGCAAGAATTCGGGCGGTTACATCAAGCCGTTGTCGCTGTTCAGCTACGTCTTCACGCTGCTGACACTGGCGGTGATTGTGTTTACCATCATCAATTTCATGACGAATGCCTTGCCGGGCAACCTGAATTTCCTGAAGCAAATGAAGCCCAGCCTGCGCAACCAGCTTCAGGTTTGGGTTATCAGCATGATTCTCGTTTCGTTTGGCAGCATTGGTTTCGTGACGGTTTGGTATTTCCAGCAATCTTCCAACGAATACCACAAGGGTCGCCTCGACCGGAAAGTCACTTCGGCGCTCGCCAACGTGAATTATGAAATCAAAGCCTGGCGGCGGGAACGTGCCGAGGAGCACCAAGTCGAAGAGCGCATCGCCCAGCGTATCGAAAAGGAATTGGGCATAAAAGAACGGCAAGAATTCGAGCGCCAGGAACAGGAAAAACACGCCAGCGACCTCGACGCTTTTTCGCTTTCCTCGCTCATCCCGCTGATTTCCGAAGTGCATCGCCTCGACGTGAACATCTATGATTTGCACGGCAACCTCATCGCTTCGAGCGAGCAGGACATTTTCAAAAAAGGGCTGGTTGCTCCGAAAATGGGCGCTCATGCCTACCAGCAACTCACCCGCCTCGGCTACGACCGCAGCGACCAGGACGAAAGCATCGGCACCCTCGAATACCTCGCCGCCTATGTGCCCCTGAAAAACATGGAGGACAAAACCCTCGCCTACATGGGCATACCCTACTATGCCCGCCAACGGGAGCTTCGCAGCGACGTGCGGGATTTTATGAGCACCCTGCTCAACGTCTATGTTTTCCTGTTGCTCATCGCAGGCAGCCTTGCTATTTTGATATCCAATTCCATCACGAAACCCTTGTCGCAATTGAGCGAGAACCTGCAAAAGCTGCGCTTGGGCGGCAACCAAAAAGTCTCGTGGAAACGAAAAGACGAAATAGGCGCACTGGTGAACGAGTACAACCAGGCGGTGGAAAAAATCGAAGAAAGCACCCGCTTGCTGGCGCAATCCGAGCGGGAAGACGCCTGGCGGGAAATGGCGAAGCAGGTGGCGCATGAAATCAAAAACCCGCTGACCCCAATGAAACTGAGCATCCAATACCTGAAACACGCCTACCACGCTAACTCGCAAAACATCGAGCCGCTGCTGAACCGGGTGACCAGCACCCTCATCGAGCAGATTGATGCGCTGACGCAAATCGCCAACGAGTTTTCCAATTTTGCCAAAATGCCCAAGCCGGAAAACTCGCATTTCAGCATCACCGAGCTTGCCGCTTCCGTCCACCTGTTGTTTTCAAACGAGCGTCCCGACATGCAATTCGACCTGCATTTGCCGAAGGAAGATTACACCGTTTTCGCCGACAAAAACCACTTGACTCGGGTGCTGAACAACTTGCTGAAAAATGCCATCCAAGCCATTCCCGACGACCGGCAGGGGGAGATTCAATTGCTGCTTTATAAAAAGGAAAATAAAGTAATGGTGGAGGTGAGCGACAACGGCAGCGGCATTCCGCCGGAAATTCAGGCGAAGGTTTTCTCGCCCAATTTCAGCACAAAATCCTCCGGCACGGGCTTGGGTCTTGCCATCTGCAAAAACATCGTGGAGTCATTTGGCGGGACGATTTGGTTCGAGACGACGGTGGGCGAGGGGACTACTTTTTTTATGGAGTTGCCTTTGGTGGAGGAGCGGGAGTTGGAGGTGGCTTAGCTCATACTTTTTCCAGAAGCCACCAAAACGGCTTGTCTCTCTTTTTGACCTGGTAATTTTTCAGGATGTACTTTCGGATATGCTCCATTGCCTCCCCCACGTCGTCGGTCAATTTGACCAGTTCCAAATCTTCCGGTGCGATGGTTTTCTCCCGCTCCATGAAATGCAGCAAATCCATGAGCTGACCATAGTAGTCCTTGCCAATCAGCACCACCGGGAAATTGTGAATCACTTTGGTTTGCACCAGGGTCAGCGTTTCAAACATTTCATCCATCGTTCCCCAGCCGCCGGGCATCACCACAAAAGCGTAGGAATATTTCAGCAGCAGCACCTTGCGCACGAAGAAGTATTTGATAGTCACCGACTTCTGCATGTAAGGATTAGGCTTTTGCTCGAATGGCAACTGAATATTGCAGCCCACCGAGCGCCCGCCTGCTTCAAAAGCGCCTCTGTTGGCAGCTTCCATGATGCCGGGCCCGCCGCCGGTCATGGTGGTGAAGCCCATTTCGGCAATTGCTTTTCCGACTTCTCTTGCCTTTTCATAATAAGGATGCCCTTCCTTGAACCGGGCGGAGCCAAAAACCGTGATGCAAGGGCCCACGAAATGTAACTCCCGGAAACCTTTGATGAATTGAAGTAAAACCTTGAGTGAAAAGCTCAACTCCGAGCCTCTGCTGCCTGGCCCGTCGAGGTATTGCGTCTCTTTCGGGTCGAGGATTGGGACGTTCTTTTTTGGCGTTTCAGTCATGTTTTTTTTGTTTTGGTGAAGGCTCGAAGGTAGAAAAGTTAGCCTGCGACCCTGTTTTTTTTGAAGGCAGGAGAGAAGTAAACGCCTCGGTTTCGGATGTTTTAAGGAAGGCATTTTTGAAAAAAATCACCTCCAGCGGCGTCCGAAATTGAAGCAGGGTCTCTTGACTCATTTTTTTCGAGATATGAAGCTCTCGGATATGCTTTATTTTTTGGTAAAAACAGAAAAACTATACGGCGAAAGAATATTTGACTTGCCCCTCTTTCGGATTATATTTTTACGAATCGCCCATCACTATACAACCCGGAATTCATGAGAAAATGGCGCTACTTTGAGAGCTACTTCTACTTCACCCGCACGGAACGCAATGCCTGCGTGGCAATGGCTTGCCTGACGTTGTTCTTCTTTTTCCTGCCAAGTTTTTATCCGCTGATTTTTCCCAACCGGGAGCAGGTGGATTTTTCCAGGTACCAGGCAGAAATAGCTGTATTTCAGACTGTTCAATTCGCAGCGGCAACAGGTGAAAAAGTTGCCGATGAATTCCGAACGACTGAAAATGCAGCCCAAGCCGAGCCTTTTTTCTTCGACCCAAACACGGCGACAAAAGAGGATTTTGTCCAACTCGGAATCGCACCCAGGGTCGCCCAGGCGATTTTGAACTACCGGTCGAAGGGCGGGAAATTTTTCAAGAAAGAGGATTTCAAGAAAATCTATACGCTGCGGGAAGAAGACTACGAGCGGCTGGAAGATTGGATTCGAATTGAAGGACAGGCAAGGCAAGAAGCTGAAAATGAACGCTTTGAAAAGAAAGATGATTTTTTCAATGCCACCGGTGGCGCAAGTCAAACTGTAAAATTCCAACCCCGGCAACCGGAATTGGTGTCGCTCGACATCAACATCGCCTCGCCGGAAGACTGGCAAAAACTGAAAGGTATTGGCACATTTTACGCCAAGCGGATTGTCAATTTCAGGGAAAAATTAGGCGGCTTTTATTCCATTCAGCAAGTCGGCGAAACGTTTGGCTTGCCCGACAGCACCTTCCAAAAAATCCAGCCTTTGCTGCAAGCATCGCCTGTTTTCAGAAAAATCAAAGTCAATGCCGCCACGCTTGAAGAGTTGAAAAGCCATCCGTATTTCAGCAATTTTCAAGCAACCGTCTTGTTCAATTACCGCCAACAGCACGGCAATTTCACCAACTTAGAAAGCCTGAAAAAAATCGCCGCCGCCTTCAAAGACAGCGATTGGGAAAGGCTGGAGCCATACCTTTCTTTTGAATGATTTGGTGATTGGTGAATGGTGACTGGTGATTGGTGACTGGTGATTTGGACGCTCCCAATCCCACTCACCAGTAACCAGTCACCAATCCCCAATCACCAATAACCAATCACCAACTTCTGATTTTGAGGTTTCGGAAGCGCACTTCATGGTCGTGGTCTTGCAAGCCGATGTGGCCTTGTTTGGCTTTGCCATACATGGGGTAGGCGTTGAACTTGCTTTTTTTCACCAGCGCCGTCCATTCGGGCGAGCCGATTTGATATTCGACGGTTTTGTTGCCATTCAGCCAATGCTCCACGTGCCCGTCTTTGTGAAGGATGCGGGCGTTGTTCCAGTAGCCTTTTGGTTTCATGTAGTCGGCGGGGGCGGCGTGCAAGTCGTAGTTGTCGCCGGTGCGGTGGGTTGCCATGTCGGGGACGGCTCCCATTTTTGACCAGGTTTCGTTGTCAAGTATTTGATATTCAGGCGCATTGTGCCAAATGGCGGAGTCCTTTTCTTCGATGGCGAGGTACAAAATGCCGCTGTTGGACGTGTCGGTAATCATGAAATCGAGCGACAATTCAAAGTTTCCAAATTGCTCCTTTGTGATGATGTCGCCCCCGAAACCTGCCGGTTTTGGATGAGGTGTTTTTTCAATCACCAACATTCCGTCTTTGACGACCCAGCCAAGTGCGGGGAAATTCGATTGGTTGTAAGCCCGCCATTGGTCGGTGGACTTTCCGTCGAAAAGGAGTTTCCAGCTAGCCGCTTTTTCTTCTTCCGTCAACATGTTGACGTTGGACGTGTCGGCGCCAGCCGCTTGTTTTTCCGCCGCCTGGTCGCCGGATTGGCTGGGCTGGCAGGCAGCGATGCAGAGTGCGAGAACGAATGCAATGAGTTGATTTTTCATGCCTGAAAATTTAAAAGTGAAGGAAAACGGGACTCGTATGAGGTCTGCGTGAAACCGTGCCGCCAAAATCCAGTTTGGCGGCGGAAGACAGTACCCCAAACAGGCGGTTGGCCGCGAGGTTTACTGCA
>CAZHLB010000154.1:0-1401 GCA_964533005.1 uncultured Saprospiraceae bacterium | reverse complement strand
ACTGCAGTTTGGCGTCGTAGCAATCTTCGCCAAACTGGAGTTTGGCGGCACGGTTTCATGCAAACCCCACATGAGCCGAAAACGGAAAGGTAGAAAAAGTAGGCGAGTAGGCGGGTAGGCGGGCAAGCGAGTAGATTTCATGAGCCACTTGCATACTTGCTTACTCGCCTACTCGCCTACTTTGTTCTACTTTTGCAACACCACTAATTCAATTTCACCCATGTACGACTACGACGTTATCATCAGTTTTATCACGGCGTTTTCGCTGACTTACCTCCTCATCCCGCCGGTCATTCGGGTTGCGCTGGCAAAAAATCTTTGCGACGAGCCGGTCGCTCGCAGTTCGCATAGCGTGAAGACGCCCCGGCTCGGCGGCGTCGCCATTTTTGCGGGAGTGACTTTCACCATCATCCTTTGGACGCCTTTTCACCAATATGGCGGCGACCTTCAATTCGTGCTTTGCGCTTTTCTGCTGATATTTTTGATTGGGGTCAAAGACGATATTGACGATGTTTCGCCCTCCAAAAAATTGGGCGTAGAGGTGTTGGCGGCGATGATTTTGTTTTTCAAAGCCGACGTCAAAATTTCCAGCCTGCAAGGCGTGATGGGCATCCAGGAAATAAATATGTGGGCAAGCCTTGCCCTCACGGTTTTTACTATCATCGTGATTATCAATGCTTTGAATTTGATTGACGGTATCAACGGCTTGTCCGGCAGCCTGACGATTGTAATTACCGGGACGCTTGGAATATGGTTTATGCTCATTCGTCGCTACGACCTCGCCATCATGGCGGTCGCAGCCGCCGGCGCTACGGCTGCTTTTTTGAAATATAATTTTACCCCGGCGGACATTTTTATGGGCGACACGGGCGCCTTGCTACTGGGTTTAATTTGCTCCATCCTCATCATCAATTTCATCGAGTTGAACAGCCTGCTGGAAACCTTGCATCCCTTCAAAATCAACGCCGCTCCCGGCGTTGCTATCGGGATTTTGATTTTGCCGTTGTTCGACACGTTGCGAGTTTTCACAGGTCGAATTCTCAGAGGCAAGCACCCGCTTCATCCTGACCGAACGCATATTCATCACTTGTTGATTGACCACGGCTTGTCGCACATGCAGGCAACCTCGCTCCTGGTGCTGGTCAATATCTTTTTTATCATTCTGGTATTCCTGCTGCAACGCTACACAAACAAGGCGCTGCTCATCGTGCTATTGCTTGGCAGCATTGCTTCGGTGATGGTGGGTGGGCTTTATTATTCGCTTGCTCGCAGGAAAAAGGGAGAGAATAAAGTGTGATGTTTCTCGGTGACAGAAAAGTAGTTGACACCATTTCGAAATCGAGCCCAAAGCTGACAGGTGGTTTTTGGATGTTGCCGTTGAAAAATTGAAAATTTTTCAAC
>CAZHLB010000153.1:0-11129 GCA_964533005.1 uncultured Saprospiraceae bacterium | reverse complement strand
CGCGCGGGAAAAGACGCGATCGTTCCGCCGGCCAACTTTACCCTGACCCTGTCCAACCCAGCGCTGGCCAACCTTCCCGACGCCATACACGATGTCAGCCTGCAAGTCTCGGGCACAACTGTGTCCAACTTCAAGCTGGACCGCAAAGGCATCGGCAGCTCTAAACAGACCAAAGTGCTCGGTTTTGAGGTGTCTTCGACCGAAATGGAGATGTCAGCCATCAGCATTTTGAAGGTAGGCTTCAAACTGGACAAGTTTTTCGAGGTCAACCTGAATCAAAAAACAGGCATCGTGACCGTGACCATGCCGGAGCCGGAAATCCTGAGCCACGAGGTTTTCCCGAAAATTGACAACCTCGACGTGGGCTGGATTCAAGGCTTGGAAAGCGCAGACTTCAACAAAAATATGGATGCGCTGCGCAAGGAATTCCGCCGGGAGGCGCTCGAAAGCGACGTGATGGACAAGGCAAAACAACGTGCCGGGGAAATCATGGACACCATGCTGACGCCGCTCATCAAGGGGCTGAACCGGAAATACCAACTCAAAGTCAAGTTCAAAAACACCAACCAACCGCTGCCCGACGAGCAGGAAGATGCGCCGTTCAACGACCAGAAAAGGCTCCCGGCGAACAGCACCAAAATCAATGGAACTAACTGAAATTGGTTGAATGGCTGGATGGTTAAATGGTTGAATGGCTTAAAAAACCATTCAACCATTTAACCATCCAGCCATTCAAAATAGGAAACCATGAAAAACATCTTTTTTTTCTTCGTACTTCTTTCCTCCCTCATTGCGGCTTGCCGCAGCGACACTACTTCCGGCGATGGTCAAGCTGAGAAATCGGTTGAAACGCCGCAGGCTTCCGAAACGCCAATGGGCGCAGTGCTGCCGGAAACGGTCAAGCTGGTTTGCCAGCAAATCTCCGACCCGAATGCCCAGGAAGGCGCCCCGCCTCGCCACGAGGTTTTCCTGCAATTGGGCGAGGAGTTGAAAAAAATCGCTGACATCAACAATTGCCAGCCAATGACCCGTGACTTGTTTGAGCAGCACAAAATCCCAGCGGAGGCTCTCAGCGCTGTTGGCGGTTGGTGGGCAGGCACTGGCGATTACATTTACGTGGCGCTGGAAGGTGAAAATTACGTGGTGAAGCAAGGCTCGATGGACGAAGCGCAAGCTGACAATTCTTATGGTTACAAGACTGTTGCCTCCTACAACCAGCAGGGGGAGCAGCAACTTTAATTGTCTATTGTCGGCGTAACTGCGAGTCATCCCGACAATTTGAAGGACGAAAGTTTTTGACAAAATAAAGCCCTGAAAGTGCTCACTTTCAGGGCTTTATTTTCCGGATTGCACTCCTCCACGTGTGGCTTTGTCGCTTTTGTCATCTTGAAAAGACCCGTTCACGCAACACACACACGACGTGGACGGGTCTTTCCAAGATGACAAAAGCGACAAAGCCACAGGTGGAGGAATGCAAAAGCACTGGAAACTTAGTTTCCACCCAGTTCAAGAGAAAAGCTCAACGAACTCAAATTTCTTCCCGTCGAAAAGCCCTTTGTCGCTCAGTTTCAATTCAGGAATCACCAGCAAAGCCATAAATGAGAGCGTCATAAACGGCGCAGTCAGCGTGCAGCCAAGCTCATTTTTCACGAAAGCGTCAATGGCTGAATACTTCTCAGCCACCTGCCAGCCATCTTCCGTCGTCATGATTCCGGCGACGGGCAGCGGCAAAACCCGCTCCTCTCTTACTCCTTCCACCGCACAAATGCCACCCTGGTTTTCGATGATGAGATTGACTGCCCGGCAGAGCGATTCGTCGTCCGTGCCCACCGCCAAAATATTATGGCTGTCGTGTCCGACGCAGGAGGCAATAGCTCCTTTTTTCAGGTTGAAATTTTGAATGAAAGCCACCGCTGGCGGCGCCTCGAAATAGCGATTGACAACGGTGAATTTCAAAATATCCCGCTCCGGGTCGGAGACTGCGAAACCATTTTCAACCCTCGCCGGAGCGGTAAAGCTCTCAGTAATGATTTGGCCATTCAAGGCTCGAATCACCCGGATGGAAGGGCTTAATTCAGGCGGTAACTTCAAGTTAGCGCCTGAATTTGGAACAGGCAGGCGGAAATCAGTAGGCGATTTTGGAGCAACATTGAAATGATTAATCGTCTCGCAGTCAGCAGGTTGAATCAAAGTCTTTCCATTTTCAGCGACTAATTTTCCATCAATCCAGGTTTGCCGGACGGTGAAATTTTCCAGGTCAGTCACGACGATAAAATCCGCCGGGTCGCCCAATCGAAGTGTTCCGACAGGCAGTTTGTAGTGTTCCACAGGGCGCAGGCAAGCGGCTCGCAAAACGTCAAAAAGATTGCAGCGGTGATTTTTTATGGCTCGGATTACGAGCTGATTGATATGCCCGACTGCCAAGTCGTCGGGGTGCTTGTCGTCGCTGCAAAACATGATTTGCTCAGGAAATTGGTCAAGCAAGTGAATCAGCGCCCGGAAGTTTTTAGCGGCGCTGCCCTCCCGGATGAGGATTTTCACGCCAAGCATCGCTTTTTCAAAGCCTTCTTCCGAAGTAAAACATTCGTGGTCAGTGGTGATGCCTGCGGCAAAATAGCGCCGGGCATCCTCGCCCCGAACTGCCGGAGCATGCCCGTCCACTGGCTTTCCGAGGCGCTTTGCGGCAGCAATTTTTTTCATAACTTCTTCATCCTCAAACAAAACGCCGGGGTAGTTCATCATTTCCGACAGGTACAAAATGCGAGGGTGGAGCAGCAATCGTTCGACCGCAGCAGCGTCGAGCGTTGCGCCAGCAGTTTCAAAATTGGTAGCAGGAACGCAGGAAGGCGCCCCGAAAAAAAACTTGAAAGGCGTCCGCCGCCCATTTTCAAGCATGAACCAAACGCCTCGCTCGCCGAGCACATTCGCAATTTCGTGCGGGTCGCTGACGGTGGCGACGGTGCCATGCACGACTGCCATTCTGGCAAATTCGCTGGGCACGAGCATCGAACTTTCGATGTGAACGTGGGCGTCCACAAAGCCAGGCATAATGTATTGGTCGCTGCTACCCGGCATTTCTTCAATGCCGGTGATGATGCCATTTTCGATGGTGATTTCGCCGTGAAAAATGCGGCGGTGGTGGAGGTCGAGAATGTTTCCGGTGAGCTTCATTTGGAATGATTTGAAAGGTTCGATGCGCAAGTTCTCTCTTTCAGGGGAAATTTGAAATTGCAGTTGCAGGCGCAATGTCAAACCAATTTGTTTCCACTTTTAAAACAATCGCCTACCTTTCCCTCGCTTCAAAAAAACATCACGAGAGCGGCGTTTTTTCAGGTGAAATTTTTCCAAACTTTTACCTGAAAAAGCACCGCTTCAGAACTCATCCACGCCATGACCGACCTCACCCTCGCCTTCCTTTTTTTGCTGCTGGGCATTTTGCTTGGCGCTGCCTGCACTTGGTTGGCGGCAAAGCTTAAATTTTCCAAAATGTTGAATGAGAATGATTTGCAGGAAAAATTTGTGCCTCGTGCCCTGCATGAAGCCTTGCAAAATCAGACAGATTTGCTGCGGGATGACATCAAGGAAAAGGAAGAAGACCGCCTCGTTTTGGAAAAAAAACTCTCGGCAAAGGAGCGGGATTTGCTTTACTTAGAAGAGAAACTTGCCACCTGGAAACAGGATTTTGAAGCCCTGCAAAAGCGTGCCCATCTGGAATTTGAGTCCGTCGCCAACCGACTTTTAGAGGAAAAATCCAAAAAATTCACTGACCAGAACGAGCAGAAATTAAACGATTTGTTGCAACCGCTGCGGGAGCGAATCAGAGAATTTGGACAGGACATGGACAAGCGGTTTTCGGAAGAAGCGAAGGATGTAGTTTCACTGAAAAAAGAAATTGAGCATCTGCGAGACCTCAATCTCCAACTCGGAGCAGACGCCCGCAACCTCGCCACCGCTTTGAAAGGCGACTCAAAAACCCAGGGCGACTGGGGCGAGCTGCAACTCGAATTGATTTTGGAAAAAGCAGGCTTGGTGCGGGGAATGCACTACTCGGTGCAAGCGTCTTTCAAAGATGAAGACGGACAAGACAAGCGCCCCGATTTTATCATTCACCTGCCGGAAAACAAGCACTTAGTCGTGGACAGCAAGGTTTCGCTGACTGCCTACGAAAAATTTTTCAGCGCTGCCGACGACGACAGCCGCCACCGGCACTTGCAGGAACACCTCGGCAGCTTGCGCAACCATATCCGAGACCTCGGCGGCAAGAATTACCAGCACCTCTACCAAATCAATTCGCCTGATTATCTGCTACTTTTTGTGCCCATCGAACCTGCATTTTTTGTTGCGGTGCAAAACGACGACCGGCTGTTTTTGGATGCTTTGGACAAAAACATCGTGCTGGTTACGACGACTACTTTACTGGCGACCATGCGCACCATCGCCTACATCTGGCGGCAGGAGCGGCAGAAAAAAAACGTGCTTGAAATCGCTCGGCAGAGCGGCTTGCTCTACGACAAGTTTGTGAATTTCGTGGAAGACCTGCGAGAGGTCGGGCAACGCCTCGACCATGCTCAGACGGCATACCACGATGCGATGAACAAGCTGTCGGATTCCAAAAAATTCGGGGATACTTTGATTGGCAGGGCGCAGAAAATCAAGGAGTTGGGAGCAAAGGCGACGAAGGCGCTGCCGAAGGAATTGATAGATTTACCGGAGGGAGAATCGAATGAAACGGATGAAAATCAGGGCTGATAAAGTCAGCCGGGTAGCTTCGTGCTTTCCCTTTGGATTAAATGATTGACGATTAAATGATTACCTGATTTTTCATAGAATGGACGTTAGCAAAATTTGCAATAAAGGATGAGGGATGAAAAAGCCCCGGTCAAAAATTGACCGGGGCTTTTTTCATCCCTCACCCCTCACCCCTCATCCCTCATCCCTCATCCCTCATCCCTATTTTGGAGAAAGTGTGAACTCCACCCGCCGGTTGCGCTGCCTGCCAGTTGAGGTGCTGTTGTCGGCGATGGGTCTGCTTTCGCCGTGCCCTTTATAGGTGAGCAGCGACTTGTTGATGCCTTTGCTGACGAGGTAATCATAGCAAGTTTTGGCACGACCTTCAGAAAGTTGCTGGTTGGCGAAATCGTTGCCGACGTTGTCGGTGTAGCCATCAATGGCAAGTTTGTAGCCGGGGTAGCGAGTCATCAATTCCACCACTTGGTTCAATACCTGGAAAGACTTGGGCAGGAGTTTGTCGCTGCCAATCTGGAATTGAACGTTCCGCATGGCTGCTTCCAGCGTGGCTTTGTCTTCCGGCTTGATTTCCGGGCAGCCGTCGTTTGCCACCAAACCTGCGAGCAGCGGGCATTTGTCTTTCGTGTCGTCCACGCCGTCGTTGTCGGAGTCGGGGCAACCTTTGAATTTTTTCATGCCAGCTTGCCGGGGGCAGGCGTCCTCGTTGTCCGTGATGCCGTCGTTGTCGGAGTCGGGACAGCCAGCGTGCTCGGCAGTACCGGGGTCATTGGGGCAGGCATCTTTGGCATCTGTGATGCCATCCCGGTCAGCATCGGGGCAGCCATTTAGCGCAGGCAGACCGGCGACGGTTGGGCAGTTGTCTTCTTTGTCAACGATGTTATCGCTGTCGGAGTCGGGGCAACCGGAAAAGCGGCGTAATCCTGCATTGTCGGGGCAGTCGTCGACGTTGTCTGCCACGCCGTCGCCGTCCCGGTCGGGGCAGCCCTTCATACGAATTTCACCGGGTTGAATGGGGCAGCTATCGTCCCGGTCGGCGATGCCGTCGCCATCCTGGTCGGGGCAACCATTCAGGGTAGTGGGCCCCGGTAATGTCGGGCATTTGTCGCTGTCATCTGCGATGCCGTCGTTGTCGGTGTCTTTGTCGCCGAAGCGGAAACCAATGACGGCGCCGCCAAAAACGTAGGTGTCATTGTCGTCAGGGTCGCCGCCCATGCTGATGCCGTCGAGGTAATCATTGAAGGTGAGCCGCAAGCCCCATTCCAGTCCCAGGTTCAGTTTGCGGTTGACGTCGAAGCGAATGCCGCCGCCAAGCGGAACTGAAAAACGCACCCTGGAAGGGTCTGCATCGAGGTCTTCTTGCAGCCCTTCGTACCCGGGTCTTTGCGCTTGCGCCACCAAGTCGGGATTGGCAACGTTCATCCCCAACCCGCCAAAAATGTAAGGTGAAAAAGTCTTTCTGAAAGCGCCATCGTCGCCGAAACGCTTGTGCCCAAAAAACTCGAACTCTCCCAAAAGAGAAAGCTCCACCACATTGGACTCGAATTTTGCACCTCGTGCAGCATTCCTGTCGTAGTTGGCATCGTCGCCGGAAATTTTGCCGTAGAGAAAGTTCAGCCGAAGTCCCAGATTCTGGGTCACGTGGTTGCGCAACAGCAAGCCAAACGCAGGGTTGGCTTCATCCAGCGTCAAGGTCGGTTCGACCAGGTCGCCGAGGTAGTTTGAGTAGCCGAGGAACAAGCCTCCTTCCCATTTTTCCTGGGCGGAAGCAAGAAACGGCAGCAGTAGCACGAGGCTTAAAAGGTAAATTCTGTTCATAAAATGGAGATTTTGACAAGTGAATCAGGCAATTAGGGTACGGGCGAAAACTGTCGGTTTCGACCGGAAATCAGAACCATAAAAATGGGTGCCGAAGTGTCGGTGGTAAAGACCAGATTCGGAGTAGTCTCAGGTTTGAGAGTTTGGAAGATGAAGCAAGCGAGAACGAAAACCTGGGCGCAAAGAAATTTGAATCTCAGCAAAAGTAGTCCAAAAACCTATTAAAAAGGAGGGTTGCGAAAACTTGCCCGGCATATTTGGCAACTCGTCTTGCTCAAATACTTGCCAAACGAATCAATAGTCCCGGTGTTAATATTGGCTACTTTCGCCGCCTGTTTTTCAATAGTCAAAGAACGTTAGATTAAAATTCAAATCGGTTTGCCTGGTTTTGAGGTGGCATTTTCCAGCCACTTTAAAAAACTTGCAACAACTCCAAATCATCTGCTTCCAAACTTCTACGCATGGCTCGCATCGCTATTGATTTAAAAGAAGGTAAAGTTTCCAATCCACAAGACTTCATCATCGGCATTGACCTGGGCACTACCAATAGCCTGGTTGCATACGTCAAAGACGGTCAGCCGGTTGCGGTGAGAGGGAAAAACGGGGAGCGAACCCTCGTGCCTTCCATCGTTCATTTTTCCGAAACCAGGCAAATTCTTGTTGGAGACGAAGCCAAAGCGCACTTGGTCACACATCCTGAACGCACCATTTATTCCGTCAAGCGGCTGATGGGCAAATCCTACCGGGACGTGGAAAATTTCAGCCATTCCTTCGGCTATCAAATCATTGACGACGACCCGGAAAGCCTCGTCAAAATCAGGGTCGGCGACAAATTTTTCACCCCCATCGAGCTGTCTGCGGAAATTTTGAAGTACCTGAAAAAACGCATCGAGTCAGCATTGGACAGCCCTATTTCCAAAGCTGTCATCACTGTGCCAGCCTATTTCAACGACAGCCAGCGCCAGGCAACCCGGGACGCCGGTAAACTCGCCGGTCTCGACGTCCTGCGCATCGTCAATGAACCCACTGCCGCCAGCCTCGCCTACGGTTTGGGGCAAACCAACCACCAATCACCAATCACTAATCACCAAACCATCGCAGTTTACGACCTCGGCGGCGGCACTTTTGACATTTCCATTTTGCGCATCGAGGAGGGAATTTTTGAGGTTTTGAGCACCAATGGCGACACCTTCCTCGGCGGCGACGACTTTGATAGAGCCATCGTTGATTTTTGGCTGGAGAAAAACGGGTTGGAAAACCGGGCGTTTGTATCTGATAAATCCTTGAGCCAGAAGCTCCGCCTGAAAGCCGAAGAAGCCAAGAAAGCCTTGAGTGTCAGCGAGTTATTTTCCGAAGAAATGGAGGGTTTGGACTGCACCATCCACCGCACTGAGTTTGAAAACCTCATTCAGCCTTTCGTGGAAAAAACCATTCAGTGTTGCCGCCTGGCACTCAAAGACGCCAAATTGGGCACGGAAAAAATAGACGCCGTCGTCATGGTTGGCGGCTCGACGAGAACGCCGCTTATCAAAAATTCAGTGGCGGAATTTTTTGGCAAACCTGTTTTCGACCAACTCGACCCCGATGAAGTGGTCGCTCTCGGCGCAGCCATCCAGGCAGACGTTTTGGCTGGAAAACAAAAAGACGTGCTGCTGCTCGACATCACCCCGCTCTCGCTCGGCATCGAAACGATGGGCGGCTTGATGGACGTCATCGTTCCTCGAAACACCAAAATCCCGGTGAAAGCTGGCAGGCAATACACCACTTCGGTGGACGGTCAAAAAAACCTGAAAGTCGCTGTCTATCAAGGAGAAAGAGACCTCGTGGAACACAACCGCAAGCTTGGCGAGTTTCATCTGAAGGGCATTCCGCCGATGCCAGCCGGGTTGCCAAAAATCGAAGTTCAGTTCATTATCAATGCCGACGGCATCCTGAAAGTGAAGGCAAAAGAGCTTCGCTCCGACGTGGAGCAAGCCATTGAAATCCGCCCCACGTATGGCATTTCGGAAGAAGACATGGCAAGAATGCTGCTCGATTCCATCCAACACGCAGGCGAAGACATGAAAATCCGGGGCTTGCTCGAAGCCAGGAACGAGGCGCAACACCTCTTGCTTTCGGCAGAAAAATTCTTGAAGCAAAATGAAAACCTCCTGTCCGAAGAAGAAAAATCAAAAACCCGCTCACTCGCCGAAGCGTTGAAACTCGCCACCCAGGCAGACGACAAAGACCGCATCAACCAAGCCATCCAAAACCTGAATGAATTCACCGCCCCCCTAGCGCACCGGGCAATGGACGAGACCATCCGGGATGCTATGCGGGGAAAAAAAATTTGAATTAGGATACCTGGGATAGTGAAGGATATTTAGGATTGAGACGTATTCACCTCTCAATCCTAAATATCCTTCACTATCCCAGGCATCCTAATTCAAAATTGAAAATGGAAACAATCCGAACCTCTTCCTACTCGAAAAATGAGACCTATCACCCCGAAACGACGGAACAATTGACAGACAGTTTTCGCATTATTCTCAAAGGCATCGGCGAGGACGGGCAACGGGAAGGTTTGCTGAAAACACCCGAACGGGCAGCCAAATCCATGCAATACCTGACGCAAGGCTATCACCAAAACGCTGAGAAAATCTTGCGCAGCGCTATGTTCAAGGAGGAGTACAGCGAGATGGTTTTGGTGAAAGACATTGAGATTTTTTCGCTCTGCGAACATCACATGTTGCCCTTTCTTGGCAAAGCGCACGTAGCATACATTCCAAACGGCTACATCGTCGGCTTGAGCAAAATCCCAAGAGTGGTGGACGTTTTTGCCCGTCGTCTCCAGGTGCAGGAGCGGTTGACCATCGAAATTTTGCAGTGCATTGACCAGACTTTGAAACCGCAAGGAGTCGCCGTCGTGATTGAAGCCATGCACCTTTGCATGATGATGCGGGGCGTTCAAAAACAAAACTCAGTGACGACTACTTCTGCCTTTACCGGGCAGTTTCAGAAGGAAGAAACCCGGTCGGAGTTTTTGAGGCTTATCAGTTCAAGGCTCCACTAATTTTTAAACCTCGAACCTATCTTTGTAAAAAATCAAAAGCATGATTGCAGCAACAGCGTATCCTGAAATAAAAGCACCCTTGCCAAAAATGCAAACGCAGGTTGTTCAGAAGAAAGCTGAACAAGCTGAACCGAAGCGCATCACTTGGGAAGAGTTTGAGCGCCGCTACCTGAGCCGGGAGGACAAATTCAAGTACGAATGGGTCAACGGCTTGGTAGAAAAAACAGAACGGACTATGAACCAATACCAATTTTTTATCTGGACAAACCTTCATCGCTTCTTCGAAGACTTGCGCAGAGCAGGCAAAATTTCCGGCGATATTAGCACGGAGGTTGACACGTTCTTCTTGCCAAAAGTGCATCGCCGCCCTGACATTGTCTGGTTTTCCGATGAGCAGCTTGTACGAATGGCAAAAGGAGAAAATCAAGTCCCCGAATTTGTCATCGAGGTGGTCTCAAACAGAGACAATGTCAAAAAACTGACCCTGAAAATGAGGAACTATCGAGATGCCGGAGTGAAGGTAGTTTGGCAAATTCACCCTGATACTGAGGAAGTTATCGTTTCCCATGGCAAAAACAGCGTCACTTACACAATTGACGAAACCTGCTCCGCTGCACCCGTCCTGCCTGCATTTGCCATGAAAGTCAGCGATATTTTCAAAAAGCCAGCCTGATATCCGAATCAATAGTCTTGGCTTTAAAAAACTCACCGGGCAATTGATTTTCCAATGAAAGCAATGCTTTTCGCCGCCGGGCTTGGCACTCGTTTGAAGCCGTTGACAGACCACAAGCCCAAAGCGCTGGTCGAGGTTGGCGGCGTCACCTTGCTTGAAATTGCCATCCGCCGTTTGATGGCGGCAGGCTTCAAAGAAGTCCTCGTCAACGTGCATCACTTCGCATCGCAAGTGGTTGATTTTCTGGAAAAAAGCAGCTTCCCAGGCATCCACATTGGCATCTCCGACGAGCGGGATTTGCTGCTCGATACGGGCGGCGGGCTGAAATTTGCCCGTTGGTTTTTCAACGACGACAAGCCCTTCCTCGCCTGCAACGTGGACGTACTGACGAACATGGATTTGGCAAATTTTTTCCGCCATCACCTTGCTTCCGGCGCACTCGCCACCCTCGCCATCCGCCGCCGCCAAACTTCCCGCTACCTGATTTTTGACGAAAACCTCCAACTCCAAGGCTGGCAAAATGCCAAAACTGCCGAGACCCGCTGGTGCGCCCCCAATCACCATTCACCAATCATCAATCACCGACTCTGGGCTTTCAGCGGCATTCAATGCCTCTCGCCTGCCATTTTTGACTGGATGCCGGAGCGGGAAGTTTTTTCCATGATTGACGTGTATTTGGCAGCGGCTGCGAGCGCCCCGGTGCTGGGTTTTCCGCATGAACAAGACCAGTGGCTGGACGTGGGGACGCCGGAAAGTTTGGAAGCCGCCCGGCATTTTTCGACACTGAATTCACTGATTTGAATGATTTACGCTGATGTTTGCCGCCGCCCACGTTTACGA
>CAZHLB010000152.1:0-11156 GCA_964533005.1 uncultured Saprospiraceae bacterium | reverse complement strand
ATTTGGTAGGAGAATAATTGAACCGGCAAGGTTATGCCAGCGCCTTCCCTTTTCATTTGCAAAAAAGTGTAGCCGCCTTAGCTTTGGGCGCTTTTTGAAGAAGCTCTTCAAAGCAATCCACCATTCAAATAAATAGACATGAACCGCACAGCTACGCACCCAACCGCTTGCCGGGCATTCATTCCGGCGCTACTTCTCGTAACTTTTTTCCTGCTCGCCAACGTCTGCACCGCACAACGCTGGATTGAAATGGCAGATACCGCCACCAATTTCTACACCGTCCGTGATTCCTTTTACAAGGAATGGAACGGCAAGCCTTACGAAAAAGGCAAGGGCTTCAAGCAATTCAAACGCTGGGAATGGTTCATGGAACCCAGGGTATTTCCGACCGGCGAAATGCACAATCCCGCCGCAGCCTGGGAAGCCATCGAATCTTTTAATGCCAATAAGAACAGCAAAAACCACGGTTCCAAATCGAACCCCGGCGCAAGCTGGACGCCGCTTGGTCCCTCCGATTGGGACGACGGAGCAGGCTGGAACGCTGGCAACGGGCGCATCAACGTCGTTGTGCAAGACCCAGTGAACTCGAACACCGTTTATGTTGGCGCAGCCTCCGGCGGCTTGTGGAAATCCACCAACGGCGGCACGACCTGGACAAACCTCACCGACGACCAGCCTGTGCTTGGCGTCTCCGGCATTGCCATTGACCCCGACGACACCAACGTTATTTACATCGGAACCGGCGACGGCGACGCCTCCGACACGTACAGCGTCGGCGTGCTCAAAAGCACCGACGGCGGCAATACCTGGAACACCACCGGCTTGAATTGGTCAATCCTCAACGGCAGGGTGATTCGCAAGCTCCAGATGCACCCCGACAATCCCGACACGCTTTTCGCCGCCACCAGCAATGGTTTGTACAAAACCATGGACGCAGGCGCATCGTGGACTAACGTTTTGAGCGTTTCCGCCCAGGACGTTGAAATTCATCCCTCCAATCCAAGCATCGTTTATACCTGCACCGACCAGTTCTACCGCTCGACTGACGGCGGCAACACTTTCACTTTGGTCACGACCGGGTTGCCGACTGCCGCAAACATCAACCGCTTCAAAATTGCTGTTTCGGCAGATGAGCCGGATTGGGTCTATGTTGTCGGCGGCAAACAAAGCGACCATACTTTCGAAGGTATTTACCGTTCCGTTGATGCCGGGGTTTCTTTCACCGTTGGAACGAACACGCCCAACATGTTTGGCTACGACACCAACGGCAACGACAACTCAGGGCAAAGCTGGTACGACATGGCTATCGCCGTCAATCCAGCCAATGCCGACGAAGTCTATATTGCTGGCGTAAACGTCTGGAAATCAACCAATGGCGGCACGAGTTTCACCATCATCACACAATGGACTTTCCCGAACAGCATCGGCTACGTGCATGCCGACGTGCATGAATTGGCGTTTTTTGGCAGCCGCATTTATTCCGGCAGCGACGGCGGGGTTTATAAAAGTGATAACCTGGGAGACGACTGGACGAACCTGACGGTGGGCATTACCATCATGCAGTTTTACGACATCAGCGGCACGCCGCAAAACGCCAACCTGCTCATGGGCGGCGCTCAGGACAACGGCACCAACCGCTACACGGGCACACCGGATTGGACGCACATGATTGGGGCGGACGGCATGAATTGCCAGATTGACCCCACCAATCAAAGCATTTTGTACGGCGCCATTCAGTACGGTCAGATTTACAAATCCACCAATGGCGGCGCCTCCATTTCCGTCATCGTCAACGCAGGCGATTTTGGCGAATCGGGCAATTGGGTTGCACCCTACGCCCTTGCCCCCGACGACCCGAACACGATTTTTGTGGGTTACGAAGACGTTCACAAATCCATTGACGGCGGCGCAAACTGGACATCTCTCACCAGCACCGGCAGCACCACCACCATCTACTGCCTTGAAATTGCACCCTCGAACAGCGACTACATTTACATCACCAAAAGCAGCACGATTTACCGCACCACCAACGGCGGAACTTCATGGACGAACGTCTCCACAGGGCTGCCCGGCTTGTTCATCACCGACATCGCCATTGACCCGGAAAACACCGACCGGGTTTGGGTTTCCCTCTCCGGCTACACTGCAGGCTCGAAAATCTGGCGAACCGAAAACGGCGGCTCCACCTGGACAAACGTCTCCGGCAACCTGCCCAACCTGCCTGCCAACTGCATCGCCTTCCAGCCCAACACCAACGACATTTTGTACGTCGGAATGGACGTGGGCATCTACACCAAAAATGCGGCGCAGACTGATTGGACTTCATGCAGCACCGACTTGCCCAACGTGATTATCAATGAAATTGAAATCAACACGGGCGTCAACAAGATTCAGGTTGGAAGCTATGGCAGGGGCGCCTGGGTCATGGACTTGGACATCCCGGAATATTGCCTCCCGGTTTTCAACAACCCATGCTCCAGCGGCTATTTCACAGACGGGGTCGTTTTTGAAGACATTGACAATCAAGGCACTGGCTGCGAATTTCCCACTGAAAGCTACTCGGATTACACCGGCTTCAATACTGCCTTGAACGCTTCCACTTCTTATCCCATAGACTTGACGGCGGGAGCGAGCCAGGGCGTCTATTTCGCCGCCATGATTGACTTCAACCAGGATTCGGATTTTGAAGATGCGGGCGAATTTTTTGCCATCGGCTACGCCAATCCCGGCGCAACGGTTTCCGGCAACATCGTCGTGCCAGCCTCGGTCGCCGTCGGCACGACCCGGATGCGGATTCTTTGCAAGGACGGAACCGACCCCATCACGCAGGAAATGGTTTGCGACACCTTTGACTTCGGCGAGGTGGAAGATTATTCGATTGACTTCCTCGTGCCCGAATGCGTTGACCTGACCGACCCGGTGAATGGCGCGACGGGTGTGCCCGTCACCACCAGTTTGAGTTGGCAAGTTGCCACCGGCAACCCCACCGGCTACCGGCTCGACGTGGGCACGACCAGCGGTGGCGTGGACATCCTCAGCAATTTCGACGTCGGCAACGTCACTACTTACAACCCGGCTGGCGACTTTCCTGGGGCGACGACGATTTACGTCACCGTCAAACCTTACAATGGGAACGGCGCAACGACGGGCTGCGATGAGCAAAGTTTCACGACGGTGGCGACTCCTATTCCAACTTCCTGCCTGCCCGAATATGACAATCCTTGCACCAGCGATGACTTCATTGATGACGTTATCTTCAACACCATCAGCAACTTAGGCACGGGCTGCGGTAATCCGGGAACAAACAATTACACCAACTATTCTTCCATCCACACCAACCTGAACCGGGGGCAGAACTACTCCATCACGCTTGCGCCGGGAGCTAACTGGGGACAGTATTTTGTCGTTTTAATTGATTTCAACCAAGACGACTTTTTCACGCCGGATGAATTTTTTGACATCGGCTACGCCAGCCCGGGCGGCTCCATTTCGGGCACGATTGCCGTGCCTTCCGGCGCTGCCATCGGCACGGCACTGATGCGTGTGATTTGCCAGTACGACAACATCGAAATTGGCTTCAATGAAATCTGCGGAACACTTGTATGGGGCGAAGTGGAAGATTATTCGATTGACATTCTCCCGCCCGGCTGCGCCAATTTGACCAACCCGGCGAACGGCGCAACCAATGTGCCGGTGACTTCGGCTTTGACCTGGGCGGCGGCAACCAACAGCCCCTCCGGCTACCGCCTCGACGTTGGCACGACCAGCGGCGGAACGGATATTTTGAACAACTTCGACGCAGGCAACGTCACGACGTACGACCCGCCTGGCGTTTTTCCTTTCAGCGCAACGATTTACGTGACCATCACGCCATACAATCCCAACGGCGACGCAACCGGCTGTTCGGAAGAAAGCTTCACCACCCTGCCTTTGCCTGTGCCGCCAAACTGCACCAGCCTGACCAACCCGGCAAATGGAGCAACCAATGTAGCGGTGACTTCGGCATTAACCTGGGCGGCGGCGACCGGCAGTCCGACAGGTTATCGTTTGAACGTGGGCACAACGAGCGGCGGCACTGACATTTTGAACAACTACGACGCAGGCAACGTCACGAGCTACAACCCGCCCGGCGACTTCCCTTTTGGCACGCAGATTTTCGTGAAAATCACGCCGTACAATGCCACCGGGGATGCGATTGGATGTTTGGAAGAAAGTTTCACGACACAAATCGCACCGCCAGCTTGCACCAATTTGACCAGCCCGGCAAACGGCGCAACGAATGTGGCGGTGACTTCGGCTTTGACCTGGGCGGCGGCGAGTGGCAGCCCGGCAGGGTATCGTTTGAATGTGGGAACAACGAGCGGCGGCACTGACATTTTGAACAACTACGACGCAGGCAACGTCACGAGCTACAACCCGCCCGGCGACTTCCCTTTTGGCACGCAGATTTTCGTGAAAATCACGCCGTACAATGCCACCGGGGATGCTTCAGGTTGCTCCGAGGAAAGTTTTACGACGCAAATCGCACCGCCAGCTTGCACCAATTTGACCAGCCCGGCAAACGGCGCAACCAACGTGGCAGTGACTTCGGCTTTGACCTGGGCGGCAGCGAGTGGCAGCCCGGCAGGGTATCGTTTGAATGTGGGTACAACGAGCGGCGGCACTGACATTTTGAACAACTACGACGCAGGCAACGTCACGACGTACGACCCGCCCGGCGACTTCCCTTACAATTCAACGATTTACGTGAAAATCACGCCGTACAACGCCACCGGCGATGCCACCGGCTGCACGGAGGAGAGCTTCTCCACACAGGTTTGCATTCCTAACCTGACGCTTGCAAACATGACCATCCCAACAGGCGCCTACCTTTCAACCGGCGACCTGACTGCCAACAATGACACCATCGCCAGCAGCAGTGTCGTGGTCTTTAAATCAGACACGGGGATTTTGTTGCAGCAAGATTTTGCGGTGGATTTGGGCGGGGAATTGGATGCGGTAATTGAAGCTTGCCCGACGAATTTTTCGGTGGTGATTCCGGAAGGAAAGTAAGGGGCGTGCGCAAAATAACCTGGCAAATTCACCGGGTGACTTCGAGTCACCCGGTGAATAGGTTTCATTTGAAATCCGCTCTTGACCTCGTCCCGGAGGGACGGCATGTTTGTAGAATCGTGCCAATCCCTCCTCTCCCGTTCCGTAGGAACGATATGTTTTGAGCTTTTTCGCCACAAAACGTACCGTTCCTACGGAACGGGAGGGTTGGCGGCGGCACGATTCTACAAACATGCCGTCCCTCCGGGACGGTTGGCTTCATCATCAATTGCCACCCCTCGGTTAAAGCTTTTCCAGCAAGCTATTCAAAATGGACTGCAAAGAATCCCGGTCGAGCACGTCGGCGAGGCTGAGGATGAAATCCGTAGCGATTTTGCTTTTCCACAAATTGTGCATCCAAACCAGCACCCCGCCCAGCGCCACCCCGCCGCCGCCAAAGTAGGTCGAGACCGATTCCGGGTTTTTCAAGTTGGCAAGCACCAGCCCGGCTAACCCGATAAAAATCAAGCCCGCCACGACTGTACTTATCCAAAAAAAAAGATGCTGGCGCTTTTTCAATGCCTGTAATTCGGAGCGCAGGCGCTGCATTTGCTCAGGCGTCAAAGTGGATTCAGCTCCGCCCATGCGGACGGGAGCGGCAACGTGTTTTTTGACCAATGTTTTCAATGCGCTCATGAAGTGATGAAGTTTAAGTAGTCAACCGAAATAAAACAACACTTTTTTTTTCTCTCAACACATAGTCACATAGTTCACATAGTTCTTTGACTATCAACTCTATGTGTTCTATGTGACTATGTGTTGAAAGAAAAAAAGTGTTGTTTGATTCTACTCACCTACTTAAGATGGTGATTAACGAAGCAATTGTTCCCGCACGTAAGCCTGGCTTTCGAGGTAGCTCAAATGCTGCTTCGCCAAAAGTTGAATGACTGCCTTGTATAAAAGCGCCCGTATTCTCAATTGACTTGCCTTCCGGTTTGCCAACACCAGGCACTGCGAACCCCACCTGCGCTTGATTTCATCTTGCAGAAAAATGGAATGGCAGGCGGTCATGTCAATAATAGCAGGCAGTTTGGCAGGCATTTTCGCCAGCACTTCTTCGGTGCTGAACATGCCGTCGGCAAGTTCCAGGCGGTTGGCGACGCCGGTGGCGATGAGGTCAGGAAACAGTTTTTCAAGCGCCTGGCGATTGGTTGCCGCCCAATATTCACCGGCAGTTTCCTGCGCTTGGTGAGGCAGGTTGCCGCCTGCAAAATGCTCCGCAAGTTTTTGGTCGGGCAAGACTTTTTCGTTGAAATGGTCTCGCAAATCCAGGCAAAGCCTGCGCTCTTCCGCAGGTATTGACTCGTCGAATGGCGACTTCAAAAATGGCGCTCCCAGCAAGTTTGCAACCATCCGCACCTCGGCTGATTCGGGCTCTTGAAGCTGGCGCAACAAGGCAAACGAGTCGGAAAAATCATTTGCCCGAAACCAGGCGCCCCTCCAGTGAGCGAATAAGGTAAAAACGGGTCTGTCAGCTATTTCAGCCAAATCCGCCAGGCGGAAACGTGGGTTGACCCGGACGCCTGCCTGTGCCGCTTCATTCACCATTGTATCGAGCAAGGCGGCTTCCTGCCGGTAACATTTTTCCCAAAGTTGACTGGGAGACAAAGTCGGATTTTGCGCCTGCAACAGGCAGGCGAGGTCTCGGCGAGCGGAAGGCAGGAGGTCTTCCAGGAAGACCTCCTGCGTGAGCGGCAAAGCGATGCCCAAGCTGCAATCCGATGGCAAGGTGATTTTAGCCATGACTTGCAAAGGCTTCGCACTGCGCACGGCGGAAATTGCCGCAGTAAATGCAATCCATAAGTTCGGCTCGGATTTGTTCGTCTTTCAGGTCAATGCCTTGCAGTTTCATTTCCTGTTTCAATTCCTCGATGACGTCGAAATCCTTGGTTTTGCCAGTGCTGAACAGCTTGCCAAAAGCTTGCTCGAACTTGGTTTTCAAGCCCTTGGCAATGCCGGTGACGCTGACCCAGGCGCTGCGCCCGGTGGGCTGGCTGGGCGGAATGGTGACCACCACCCCTCCTTCCACTTCCCGCACCACGACTGCATCCAGCTTGAAATTGGAGGCATTTAGCTCGCCGGGTTTTGTGGGCAACAACCTCGAACCTTTTACCTTGATGCTGCCCACCATCTTAACTTTGGAAGAACTCATCACAGCATCCACCTCCTCGACGGTGCAGCCTCGAAACCGGAGGTTGATTTCCTTGCTGCCAGCCGGTTGGGTGCGCCAGATTTCCGCCACGATTTCCACCACGTCATTGCAAGTGCCTGCTTCCCTGCCCTCGATGGCGAACTTGCCATTCAGGTCTTTTTCAATGAAAAAATCCGTTTTCAGCCCAGGCGCATCCGCCGCCTCTTTGCCATAGTTCCAACCGATTATTTGGCTGGTTTGCAGCCCACGGGTGGTTTGGGGCGTCTCCGCTTCCGCTGCGATGACTTCGGTGCGGGGGCGGGGCGGCTCAGGCGCTGCCATACTTTTTACGTGATTGGAAACAAGGATTTCCAACTGAACAGGGTCGTTGGTGTAGTGAGCCGCTTCCTTTGCCAATTCGGGGGTCACTTTGCCAATGTCTTGCTCGTTGACCATGACCACGTCCTCACCGGAGAATTTCTTGATGACTTTCACTTTGCCGGGGGGCAGGGTATTGTCTATCAAAAAGGAAGTCTGCACACCGGCGTCGAGATTGTGCCCGCCGACTGCCGTTGCGGACATGACAGACCAGGAGACGACGATGCTGGGCGTTTTCAGCCATCCTTGCGGGTCGGCGCCTTCGAGGAGGACGTATTTTTGGCGAAGCTCGTCGGTCGTAGGAGCGCCGGATTCTCGTAAAAGACAAGACTGGAGCGTGGAAAAGTACTCCTGAAATTCAGCGTTTTCCTGGTATTTATTGACCAGCGCCATCATCGCAGGCAGCGGCGGGATTCCTTGCCAGGTGCGCATATTGACCATCATCCTGGAGAAAATTTTTAAGCCCGAAGCGCCGGCTTGTGTCTTCAGTTTGCGCAAATCGCTGCGAAGGGCGGCGAATTGGTTGAAAGCCTCTGGCTTTAATTCCAGCAAGTATTGGGCAATGTTTTCGTCCACCAGGCTATCGAGTGCAGGCGTCATCAACCGGAGCATCATATCTTCCAATTCCGGCGTGAGGTCAGGGTATTCCATTCGCAGGTAATGCCGCATGGTGTCCATTGTTGCCCGAAGGAAACTCTCCCTGATTCCTTGCGTGGCGCATTTGAAAGCGTCTTCGATAACCCGCTGCAACTCAGCGTCATCCGCATCCCTGATTTTTTGAAAAACGCCCTCGGCAACCTCGGCTAACATTTGGTCGCCCTTCGCCCCATAGGTCGGTGGCGGCGGCATTTTGGAAGCCTTGATGCCGAATTTGTGAAAAATCTGGTGCAGCGCCGAATAGTTTGCCACCCGCACCAGGTTGGGGTCATTTCGACTTGCAAACCATTGAAAAGCAATGTCTTCGTATTCCTGCACCTGTGCGGCATCGCTGGTTATCGAGCCGGAGCCTTCCGGAATGTAGCTCACCGGCAAGGCAGCCGTGCGGGAGAAATTCATGAGGGCGATGCCGTCCCAGACCGTGGTGTAGCCGGAGCCTTTGGTGTTCCAATTGAAAGTCAATGAGTTGAGATGCAAATGCTCGATGAGCGGCACGGGAGCAAAATAGCTGTGCGGCTTCGGATAGGGGAAATTTTGATAATCCACCGTGCCATTCAACGACCAGGATTTGAGCATCTGGTCAGTGATGTTGAGCAAGCTGCCCAGTTCGGCATGGCGGATTTCGTCGCTGAGGTAAATCGGCGCCCAATCGTTGCGCTCATCGTACCTGCCTGCGAACAGGGTGTTCCGCTCGAAGCTTTGCGCCATCTCGCCGGTTTCGTTGGCGGCAATGGCAAGGATAGATTCGGTGCGCAAAGGCGGCAAGGCAAACGGTGAAGTCCGCCGCTCCCGTGCGACGATGGCGATGGATTTCAAGTCAGCCACCGAGCCAAGCACCAGGTCGGTTTCCAAAGCGAACTGCCTGATTTCCACTTCCTGCCCGCTCAGGTCGGCTTCTTTGGGCATGAGCCAAAGCACCAAACCAGGTTCCTGGCTGAAAAACAGACCTGCCGAGCCTTTCGCAAAAAGCTCCGTCAGGGTGCGGGGCGAGCCTTTTCCGTGAAACGGAATAAATTTTTCCCCTTTTCGCACCAGCCAATCGTGCAACTCGGCAGGTGCGATGGGCACGTCCATTTTGTCACTCAATTGCAAGTCGAAGTCAGGCGGGACAGGCAGGCTCAGAAAGTCCGCCTTGTAAGTCGTGTGAAAAGCAAGGCGGGACAACTCCGAAAGCAGGTTGTTCAGTGCGAAAGCGTCAGTGGCGGCGAGGGTTAACACGAGGTCTTTCGCCCAGCCGTCGTAGCCGATGCGCAATTGCTTGATTTCCAGGTGAAAATTGCGTTGCCCCAGCAACTGCTTCACGGTTTCGGGCTTCACGTGAGCAGGCGGTTCGGACAAAATGACCAGCGCAGAACCATCGGTTTCCACCTGGTCAAAAACGGCGAGGGTTTGAATGTGGTAGGGAAAGACTTCCCGGAAACTTGCCCATTGCGCATCCTTGGTGAGGTAAGCCGAGCATTTTTCGATGGGCGTTGTGTTTGCGGCGGCGCAAAAGCTCAATAACAGGAAAAATGAAAGAACGAAGCTTCGCTTCATGGCGGGGAAGGTTTAGATGCTCAACCGCAAGGGTTTTGCTTTGCAAAGTCCATGCTGATTGAGGGAGGTGAAAAAGGAGGAAAAAAAGGGATGTTTCACGAACACACTTTTTTTTCAAACACATAGTCACATGAGTTCACATAGTTTTTTGAGAATCAGCAAACTATGTGAACTCATGTGACTATGTGTTTTGAGAAAAATACGTGTCGTTTAAATCAGCGGGATTACTCACTATCCCTTTATTCCATTTGGGAATAAATCAGTCAAAATTGCGCCTTTGTCTGGGAAAGCCTTTTTCAGGCAATCACTCATTTTCTGAGTGTGCGGGTTGGCAATCAATTTTTCCTTGCCAGGTTCGGGAACGGGTTTAATCTCAGGGTTCACTTTGGCGGTTTCTTCCGGTTCGGCGATTAATTTAATGGCTGGGTCATCCGGGAACCGGGTGTTCAAAAAATTGTGAAAATCTGCTTCCGACCTCGCCGCCGAATAATTTACCTGCACTTCCAGCACCACCCTTTTGAGCTTGGCATCTTGTGGCGGTGCGGCATGTTGATAGCCTCTGCGCAACGCATCTTCAGCGGAATTGCTTGACCGCATGATTTCGTCAGCCACTTCTTTCGACAATTCAAAATCACGAACCAAAACGCCATGCAGCCCGCCCAACCGGCTGCCATGGGCATAATAGCTGATTCTGCGAATGGCATTGTCAACCTCCACGGGGATTTCTGCCGAGCCAGGCAGTGGAGCAGTATTGACCAGGTTGGCGAAGCCTTTGAAATCCGCTTGGATGACAGGTTTTTGGAGGTATTTCGTCAGCGCAGGCTCGTATTCGATGGAGCCGTACTGCTGCGCAATGTGCTGAGACATCAGCGCCAGAAACTTGCTGCCACCGTCCACTTCCTTGTTTTCAGCCGCAAGAAAAGCGGTCTTAATTTTTGCGGTAGAAGGCATGTTTCGCCATTCTTGCTGCGCCATAAGCTCAGGCGGAGAATAGTTGAATTGTTGGAGCAAGAGGTGCGTGTGGTCGAGGTCAATTGCCAAGTAATCCGCAACTTTTTTGATAGCTGCATCAGTTTGCGGGTCGAGCGATTCCGGTTGCCCGAAGCCTTGAAACAGGCTGCCCAGCAACAACAGGAGTGGAAAAACGATTTTGAAAAAACGCTTTCTGAAATTGGGTAAGGTAGTCATGATAGATAGGTTTGAGGCTCAACGCTCTGGCTAATCCCAGCCTGGAAATTCCGGCATTTGGCATTGCGTTGGAGCCAGATTTATGAAAATATAGCGATTGGGTAGTGTCAACTTGTGAGTGGTGGGGGGGGGGGGGGGGGGGGGGGGGGGGGGGGGGGGGGGGGGGGCGGGGGGG
>CAZHLB010000151.1:2436-11246 GCA_964533005.1 uncultured Saprospiraceae bacterium | reverse complement strand
CATTTAATCAAAAAGTGAGGGCTATCTCTATTCTATATTATTTCCCCAGCCAAACCACCTCTCCCTGAAACTCCCGCTCGTTTTCCAATTCCAGAAAAAACGCCCCGGTGTAGATAAAATTGAAGTTCAGTTCCTCCCGCAGCACCTCGAATTGCGCTTCGTTTTCAACGAAAGCCGCAATCCAGTCAATGGCTTCCAAACGATTTTGAAATTGCTTTTTCATGGCTGTCAAGTTTACTTGGTGATTGGTGAATGGTGATTAGTGATTGGAACGTCCCAATCACTAATCACCATTCACTAATCACCAATCACCTTTTTATATCGCACTTGACAGTTTGTTACCCGGCGGCGCTTTTCGTACCCAGACTTTTAAAGAAATTTTTCGCAGCGCCTCATTTTGGCAAAAGCTGACAGGTGGGAAACATATTTTTGAGAGAAAAAAAATTTCATTTTTTCTCTCAAAAACCCGTTTCCCACCTGTCAGCTTTGAGCCCGAATGAAAAACCAATGAGGTGCAACTTGGACCCCAACTGCTTCCTCTTTTGGGAAAAAACTGCCGCCAAGAATCAATTCTAACCTATTTTTGAAGCTCTTCAAACTGCTGTCTCGACTCCTCCAAAAAAGAATTATCGCTCGCCTTCAATCCTCTCATATTTTCCCGACAAAGCCGGTCTGTTCTGAACTATCATGAGAAAAAATAACGTGCACAAATCTTTCCTCCATCCCTGCCTTGCCATTGCTTTCCTGTTTTGGTGCGGTTTCCTTTTTGCCCAAAATCCGTCGCCGGTGGACGGGCAAAGGGTGGATGTATTGCTCAAAAAAGTGAGGCAAGAAATCATGCCGTTGCCTTTGCCGGTCTCGCCTTGCCGCCTGACGGAGTTTCAAAATCAGCAAAGGGAGTTTGGAAAAAACCAGATAGACATCCAGCACTGGCTCGGCGAGGTGAAGCTGATGCGGGAAGTGGGCAATGAAAAATGCGCTTTCGACCTCCTGGCGGAACTCGAAACTGCCGGCAAAAGGAATCCCGCCGACCACCTGCTATGGCTTTATGAAAAAACCGTCACCCTCTACGCCTTCGTCCACACCGACTCGGCGGCAGCCGAAGCGCAGCGGCTGAACGACCTGGCAAACGAATACGAGCAATTTCAAGGCTGGGCAAATTTGGCGCAGGCGAGGGTCGCCATCGAAAAGAGGGACTTCGAGCAGACCCAGCGGCAGGCGGAACAAGCGCTCGAATTTGCCCGCCAGGAAAAAGACAAGTTGCTGGAAGCCAAAGCATTGTCGCTTATCGGCGGCGTCACCAGGGACATTTACATGATTGTGCCGGAGAAAAATGTCCCCTTCCACGAGCGGGCGCTCGCCATCGCCAGGGAATTGCGGGACACGGCTTTCATGATTTCCGAACTGACCGCCATCGGCATCAGCTACGACGGGACGCCGCAGGTGGACAAGGAATTTGAGTATGCCGAAAAAGCCATCTCCCTGCTGCGCCCTAATTCCAGCCTGAAAAGCAGGCTCAATGCAGTGCGCCTGCTGGGCATTTACCTGCAAAACAAGGGCGACCGTGAAAGGTCTTTGCCGCTTTCGATGTACTCCATCGAGCTATCCAAAGCATTGGGAGACAAGGACTTGACGCAAAATCTCTACGAGCAGGTCGCCGATGTTTTTTCTACAAAAGGCGACCACGACCAGGCATTGGCGATGATGGACAGCGCCGCCGCCTATTCCAGTTTCAAGCGAGAACTGAGCTATTTCTACCGAGGCTACGCCGAAATCGCCGCCGCCAAAGGCGACCAGCAACTGGCGCTCGACTACTACCGAAAGGCTTTCGAAGAACAGATAAAAGGCTACACCGACCGCAACGCCGCCTTGCTGACGGAAATGGAAACCCGTCTGCGCACTCGTGAAACCGAGATTTTGCTGACGCAACAAAAGCGACAACGCTGGCTTTGGATTGGCTTGACAGCGGCGTTGGCGGCGCTGCTCGGCGGGGCGGTTTTCGCTTTTTTCAGGCAAAAAAAGGGCAAGCAGAAAATGGCGGAACAAAAGCAACTCATTGAAAAACAGGCGGATGAACTGCGCCGCCTCGATGAGATGAAGTCTCGTTTTTTCGCCAACGTCAGCCACGAACTGCGCACGCCGCTGACTTTGATGCTCGCCCCCATCGGCTCGGCGCTCAAGCACAACCGGCTTGAAAACCAGGATTTTACGCTGCTGAAACTCGCCCAAACGCACGGCAAGGCACTGCTGAAATTAGTGAACCAAATCCTCGACCTGAGCAAAGTCCAAGCTGGAAAATTGGAACTGCAAGAAGCCCCGGTGACCCTGTTTCCCTTCCTCCGACGCATTGCTGCCGCATTCGAGAGCCACGCCGAGCGGCAGGGCATTCGGTTTTCCTTTCAATACAAAGCCGAGCGGGGGCTGCAAGTCGAACTCGACGCTCCCAAATTCGAGACCATCCTGAACAACTTGCTTTCCAACGCTTTGAAATTCACGCCCGCCGGGCAAAGCGTCAACGTCTTGCTTGAAGACTTCGACCATAGCTTGCGGCTCGTCGTCAGCGACACGGGCAGGGGCATTCACCCGGCGGATTTGCCGCACATTTTCGACCGTTTTTACCAAAGCAACCAGCCCGGCGCACCAACCGAAGGCGGCACCGGCATCGGTTTGGCGTTCTGCCGGGAACTGGTGGAATTGATGCAAGGCAAAATCTGGGCGGAAAGCGACCCGGAGCGGGGCAGTCGCTTTTTCGTGGAAACTCCGAGGAAGGAAATCCTCGGCGCTGCGCCAGTGGAGGAGCCGGAAGATGATTTCGTTCCTGTTGAAAATGAAATGGTTAGCCCAATGTCGGTAGCGTTGCCAGCCGATGCGCCGACCGTTTTGGTTGTCGAAGACAATTCCAGTTTGCGGGATTACCTGCGCCTGATTTTATCCAAAACCTGCCACGTCCAAACTGCCGAGCATGGGCAAGCGGCATTGGATATCCTTGCTCAAAATGCCAATTATCAACTTGTCATTTCCGACATCATGATGCCCGTCATGGACGGTTTTCAATTGCTGGAAAACTTGAAAAGCGACGACCGCTTGCGCCACCTGCCCGTCGTGATGCTCACTGCAAGGGCTGAGGTTCAAGACAAATTGCGGGCGCTGCGCATCGGCGTGGACGACTACTTGCTCAAGCCTTTCGAGGAGGAAGAATTGCTGGCGAGGGTGGAAAATTTGCTGAAGAATTACAAAGAAAGACAAGGTACGGCGGCAGCAGGAGTCCAACTTTCGGAAAGTTTAGCCGCCACTCCGCCCCTGCCCACCATTTCAAAAGAAGACCAAGCCTGGCTGGAAGATTTGGAAAACCAAGTAAAAATAAAACTCGGCGACACCCACCTGACCTCCGATACGCTCGCCGACGCCCTCGCCATGAGCCGGGCGCAGTTTTTCCGCCAGGTGAAAAAATTGACCGGATTGACGCCTGCACAATACTTGGACGAAGCTCGTTTTCGCCAAGCCCGCTCGCTGCTGGAATTGGGCAAGGCTCGCTCGGTGAAGGCAGTTGCGTTCGAGGTGGGATTTCGGCAGGTGGAGCATTTTTCCAGGCAGTTTAAGGATAGGTTTGGGAAGTATCCGTCGGCGTATCTGGATGGAAATTGAGGGAAGTTGAAAAAAGCAACCGGGTGGGAATCGGCACGAACAAAGCCCTCCATTTGACCATGTTCACCACTTTCGGGCTGACACCTAACGAGTACAGCGGCTCTGCCGTGCAGAAGTCGCTTACGATGGACGTGTTGTTTGCTGATTGAACGGAACATGATGAGGATATTGGGAAATTGAAAAGCCGGACGTGTATCTACACGTCCGGCTTTTCAATTTCCCAATATCCCTCCAAATACGCTCGTGCAAGCACTTTGAGACGCTCGTGTAAGTGCCGATACGCTCGTGCAGGCAGGTTGAGACACCCGTGCATCCCCGCCCCTCCCACCTTTGGTTCATCAAATCTCCGGGGGCAGTACTCAGACTGACCAAGCGGTTTTGAGCAAACACAATTAAATGCCAGACGACCAGGCGGCTGGTTGTCTCAAAATAGAAGTAAAATTGCATGGAAAAGTCAGGCGGTAACTCAAGGTTGCCGCCTGCTCTTTCAATCAAATCCTTTCATCATGAAATCAATTCTTGCATTTGCCCTGCTGTTGACCTGCCTGGTCAGCTTCGCCTATCCGGGAGCTGGGCGTCCCTTAAGTACAATTCCGCCACTCGGAGAAACTCCTTGCCTTGCGCAAGCGGAAAAAACAGCCGCAGAACAAGGCACTGTCAAGTGGTTCAACGATGCCAAAGGCTACGGTTTCATCGTGCGGGAAAGAGGAGCCGACGTGTTCGTTCATCACGCCAGCATCATCGCCGAAGGTTTCAGAACCTTGAGCGAGGGCGACCGGGTAAGTTTCGACGTGGTCGAAGGCCCGAAAGGGTTGCAGGCAAAAAACGTCGTGAAACTCAATTGAAAAACCGGCGGCTTTCATTTCACCAACTTCTTTTCACCACTTTTCAATCAAGCTAAAATGAAGCATATCAAATCCATCCTGCTTTTGTGCCTGTGCTTGTTGGCAGGCTACCGGGGCTTTGCCCAAAACGTGCCCGAAACGCTTAGCGGTGGCGGCAGCCGCACCTGGGAACTTCGTGAAATCCATTGGATTAACAACCAGGAACTTGAGTCGGAAGAATTTTCGGAAGACGCCCAATACGCCCGTCAGACAGAACTTGCCCAACTCGTGCCGGAGACCATCGTCTTCCACGCCGACGGCTCTTGCGACTTGCTGTATGTTTCCTACTATGCCGAAAACGACGAGTTGCTCGTCCAGCCGCTCGAACTGAAAGGCAAGTGGTCGTTCGACGGAAAGAGCGTAAAAATCCTCGAACCCACCGACGACGGCGTGATTGACGAGGCGAAAGGCAGCGCCTGGTGGCTCGAAGACATCCGGCTGAGCGAAGGCAAGTTCGAGAGCAAGTTCAACCTCTACGGCTTCACCGACGGCATCCGGGAAATCGAGTACGAGTTGGAGAAATAGCTTTTGAGTATATTTTCATTTCACTGCCAACATCCATTTCATCACCATTCAAAACAACATAATCAATGGAAGATTTAATCGGAGTCATCAAACTTTTCGCAGGCAATTTCGCCCCGCGTGGCTGGGCTTTCTGCCACGGGCAACTCCTGAGCATCGCACAAAATACCGCCCTGTTTTCCATCCTCGGCACTACCTACGGCGGCGACGGGCAGACCACCTTCGCCCTGCCGGATTTGCGGGGCAGGGCGCCCATCGGGGCGGGGCAAGGTCCGGGGCTTTCCGACTACGTTTTAGGGGAAATGAGCGGCTCGGAAACGACCACCCTCCTCGTCAACAACATGCCGATGCACACGCACACCGTGCAAGCCAGCAACCAGTTCGCAGGCGGCGACCACCCCGGCGGCAGGTACCTCGGCGCAAGCACCACCGACGACGGTTTTTACGACGAAACCGCCAACACGAGCATGGCTGCGGACATGGTTGCGCCTGCCGGCGGCAGCCAGCCTTTCGACCACCGGCCGCCGTACCTGGGGCTGAACTACATCATTTGTCTGTATGGGATTTTCCCGTCGAGGGACTGAGAAATGCCCGGACATGGCAGAGGTGACACCTTTTGAAAAGGTGTCACCTCTGCCAAAATCTTTTCAAACATGAAATCAATCAGATTCCTCCTCCTCGCCTGCCTGACGTTGGCGAGCGCAGCGCCCCTGTCGGCGCAAGACCTGAGCGACCAGCTTTTCCAGGCAATAAAAGACAACGACAAAAGCAAGGCGCTGGAACTGTTGAACCAGGGCGCCGACGTGAACGCCATCTCCGCCACCGGGACGACCGTGCTTTACGAATGCGCTTTGATGCAGGATGAAAACAGCGCCGCCGAACTGATTGAAGCCCTCGGCAATCGCAAGGTGGACGCCAATGCCAGGGTAGGCGACTTCACCGCGCTGACTGGTTATTTCGCCTCCATGAAGCCAAGCCTCGCCGTGACGACGGCATTGCTGAACATCGGTTGCGACCCAAACACGCCCGTCCTCAATTCCTTAGCAACGCCTTTGCATTATTTGATGTCGTTTGGGGATAGCGATGAAATGGTGGAAATTTATAACCAACTGATGCGGGCGGGCGCCAATCCCGGCGCGAAGGATGAAAATGGCAACACGCCTTTGCACCTCGCCGTCCAAGCGGGAAAGGAAAAATTCGTGAATGAGCTGCTCGCCGACCGGGACAAGTTCGACATCAACGCCACCAACAAAAGCGGCAAATCCGCCCTCGACATTGCACGGGAAATGAACATGACTTCCTTAGTTGCTACGCTGGATTGGGCAGGCAACCAAGCACCCAAAGCCGCTGCCGCCCCTACCAAGGAAGAACTGAATGCACAGCTTTTCAAACTGCTGGAAGAAGACAACCTGAAAGAATTGGTGACCATGCAGAATAATCCGGCTGCTACCAAGAGCATTTTCCCGGAGTTCATGGATTTAATCAATAAGGGTGCGGACAGAAATGCAGTGAACGCCAAAGGACGACCCTTAACAGAGGTAGCCTTGTATTGCATGAGTGAGGACGATGCGGTAAAAATGCTTGGTTACATGGGTGAAAATGGCGCTGAAACCAGCTATTTGAATAAACTCCTGCATGGCTATGTATTGGAAATGATGCACTGGGGCCAGAAAGGAGGACCGAGTCTGAAGGTAGTCAATGAATTTTTCAGGCTTAAATGTTCCAATGAATATGCGCTCACGCAAGGCACTACTTTACTGCACGGATACATTTATTATCACGGACGCCAGCAACGGGCGCCGGAAATCGTAGAAACACTCCTGGCGAATGGCGTCAATCCCGGCATAAAAGACAAGCGCGGCGAAACGGCATTGTACATCGCTGCGCTGCAAGCAAGTCCAAAGTGCATGGAAAAACTGCTCCTGCACCTCGACAAATCGGACATCCAGGCAAAGGACAGCAAGGGCAAAACTGCCCTCGCCATTGCCAGAGAAAAAATGGAGTTGTGGAAAGGCGACGCAAATAAGAAAAAGGCTTACCAGGAAGTCATTGACATGCTCGTGGCGGCAGGGGCGACGGAATAATTTCAAAAGTATGGTCAGGCAACAACTTCAAGTTACGCCCGATATTCATTCACAACAAAATCATTTTCAACATGAAAAACATCAAATTTTTCTTCCTCGCCAGCCTGCTGCTGGCAACCGCCGCCCTGCAAGCGCAGGACGAAGTCGCCACCTCTGAATGGCAGCCACCGCAAATCGCCCAAAGGGGAACCCTCGGCGTAGCGGGGCTTTCGATGGGCTTCGCTGCCGAATGGAAAGTCACCGAAGGGGGCAACGCACTGATAGGCACTTCGCCCGACGGGCAGGTGACCATTGCCAGCTTCATCGCCAACGGGCACGACGTGCAGGAAGTGGTGGACAACCTGCAAACGGAACTGGACCGCTCCTTCGAGGGGCTGGTGCTGTCACCCGTCGAGCCATACGAATTGAACGGGCTGCAACTGAAAAAAACAACCGGCTCTGGCAAGATGAAAGACGAAAACCATTTCACGATGGAAGTCCATATTGACATCCTGGAAACGCCGGTGGACGGCGATAATGCCATTGTGCTGGTGGTGACGTATGGCGCTGAAGAAACCATTACACAGTACTTCGACGAAATCCTGCTCACGTTGAACAGTTTCACAAAAATTTGAACCCGGGCTGTCCGGATATTTTTCAATCAACAAAATTTATCAATCATGAATGCAAAAAAAATCTTCTTCAGCATGGGCATCCTTTGTTGCCTCCTGGCTTTCTCCTTGCCTGGCATGGCACAGCAGGGTAGAAAACTTTACGTAGGCAATTTGCCCTTCGACACACAAGAGGCTGATTTATGGCAAATATTTAAAGGCAGCGCGGGTGTAAGATTTGTAGGGCTTCCAATTGACCCTGGAACGGGGCGAACAAGGGGGTTTGGTTTTGTCACAATGGAGAAATTCGAAGATGCAGAAAAAGCAATTTCGGAACTGAATGGCAAAGAATGGAATGGAAGGATATTAACAGTAAGCGTGGCTAAAGAGCAAGAGATCAACCCCTCCGGCTTCAAAACTGTTGGTGGCAGAAGAAGCAATGCTGGCTTTGGCGCTGCCAGCAGTGGGCGTGGTAGTGGCAGTGAGCGTGGTAGTGGCGGTGGTCGGTATTGATTTCCAAGCCGCCGGGCATTACGAGCTGGAAAGTCCGGCATGGGCATTCCCCAATCCCGCTGGCCGCTCGAAAACGAAGGGGATAAATTTTGAGGATTGTGAGAGGCAGCTAGCCAACATAATTGATTGAGTCTTGCAGATTGAAAGTTCAACTTTCAATCTGCAAGAAAAGTCGCCTTTCCTCAATCCCCGGCAATACCAGTTTCACAAAAAAAATCACAAACCAATCATGAAAAATCTCCTCGCAGCCCTCGCGCTTCCAGCCCTTGTTTTGCTCACGCAAAACCTCCCCGCACAGTCCTACTGGCTGCCCCGCAAGGACGGCAACACCCTCCGTTTCGACGTGAAAGTCCCTGCCGACCTCGCCGCCGTCATCCTGACGCAGAGCAAAGAAGGCTGGGCAACCGTCTATTCCGCCGAGCAAAAAGAGGTGGACGGCAAGTCCTGGACTTTCCACCAAAACACCCTCAGTTGGGACGGCTCGCCCGACGGCTCGATTACCTGGGAAGGCAAGAACGGCGGCGTCGGCGAGCAATGGCGCGACCTCGAGCGGCGCGCGCTGGTGCAGCACG
>CAZHLB010000151.1:0-2426 GCA_964533005.1 uncultured Saprospiraceae bacterium | reverse complement strand
CTCGACACCAACTCGCCGGAGTGGAAAAACTGCTGGTCAAAAAGCATCGAACCTGCCGCCAAACCTTACAACGGCAACTGGAAAACCGCCAAAATCGAGATGCTCGAATCATCCGGCACGGATGCACCGGCGCTCGTCATTGATTTGAGCAAAGCCAATCCCGCCGACGTGCCAGGCGCAGCGCCGCTCACGAAGGAGCAATCCATGCAGGCTTTCGTGGAAAAAATGAACGCACTGCGCACCGACCCGGCTGGCGGCGGAGCGGTGATTGACGCTTTGCTGAAGCGGCGTGGCAAAGACTATCCCGCCAGCGCCGAATTTACCCAAGACCAAGTCAGAGGCAAAACCCGCCAGCAACACGTCGCTGGTTTCAAAGCTTGGCTGAATAACCAACCTAAACTCGGAACCCTGACCTGGGACGACGACCTCGCCAAAATCGCAGCCTCAGGCGGCAAGGCAACCAACCGTTTCACCAAACTCGATTTCAACCTCGCAGCCTGGGGCGACCCGCTTGACAATGCCCTTTTTGGCTGGGCTGCCGACGGCGAAAATGGCATCGAGCGCCTGCGTGACTCCCGCCTGAAATTCATCGGCATCGCCTCGAAACCCGGCGGCTCGAAGGAAGAATTTGTCATCGTGGCAAGCGAAACGAAGGGCAGCATTTTCTTAGCGAGCAACGCCGATTTCGCCAACCGTCCCTTCCAAATTGACGTGACCTGGCTGCCCGTCAGCGAAAAATCTAACTTGCCCTACGAACGCTGCCCACAAATCGTCGGCTATCCAAATGCCGACGGCTCGCTCGACATCGCTTGGTTGACTGCCGACGGCAGCAAGATTTTCGTCCACCGGGCAGGCGCAGATTTGCAAGCGGGGCAAGCAAATTCGCTGGAACAGCGCCGCTCGTTCAACTCGCTCGGCTTGTTCGCTGGCTACACCCGCATCGGCGAAGACGACTTCGTTTTGAGTGCTGAAAAACACGCCATGCCCGACCAGCCGCAGGCTTTGAAATTGTTCAAAAACAGCAACGGCAGCATGGTTTGGAGCGGCGAAAACAAAGGGAAAGGAGGCGTGCTTTCGCCGCTTTTTGCAGGCACAAGCAGGCTGGCGGCTGGCGAAGGCAAGCTATTCGTGGCAATCAACGGCGGCTATTCACACCCGTATCTGGCGATGCTCGATGCCAATAAATTGAACCAAACCGATGCCGTTTCGCCCAGCTACGGCACGCACAATTTTGACAATCGCCTGCTTTGGGACGGGCAGAAATTCGTGGTCATGGAGAACCGGGACCACAGCTTCGGCACCGTGCTGCTGCGTTTCAGCCCTTCGGAAAAATTCCCGTTTGAAAAGCAGGACGAGCGCATCCGCACCATCCATAGCCACACCAATTACGCCAACGACAGCCACACGGAACTCGGCGCCGTGCAGCCCGGCTTGAACGGCGGCTACCTCGCCATTTTCGCCACCGAGCACGACTGGGACGACAAGTTTGCAGGCAAACCGCATAGCCAGACCGAGCCGATTGTCAACATCGAAGGCATGACCAATCCCTTCGAGGTGGCGCTGGTGCATGTCAAGGCTAATTTCGACGACACCACATCGGTCACCCGCCTCGACCCCAAGCGCAACCCCGACGGCATGGTTGCTCTGAAAGACGGCGGTGCTGTTGATTTTGGCGAAGAAAAACCGCAGTCCGTCCTCGCCAATCACAAGGGCAATCTCGTCTTCGGCGGCGGCGGTTTTGAACCCTGGTACGTCAATTCCGCCCCCGTCATCAACAGCATCGGCGAGACCAAAACCGTCTCCCGCAATTCCACCGACGACGGTTTCAATTACAAACTGTATTCAAACAACCAAAATGCCTACAACGAAGCCGCTGCCCGCCGCCACGTCACGACGGCAGGCATGGTCTGGGCAACCAATTACAGCAAGGGTTTGACCGGCAGCTTCGTGCCGAAGGAGCAGCGTTTCACGACAGCGCAGCGCCCCCGTCTGGTGAAAATCAGCGAAGGCAATTACATCGCTCTTTGGGAGGAGCACAGCGCCGAAATTGGCGGCTGCATTGCCTTCGACATTCCTCGCTATCCCACCCGCTACTTGACGACCCGTGCGGCAAAAGTGACCTTGAGCAGCAGTGGCGACCAAGTGAAAATCACAGTCGGCGCAGCAAAAGAAATAGCGCCCGTGCGCCTGCACTGGCAAGACGACGCTTTCAACTGGCAAGGCAAAGCCGCCTGGCTGACGGGCGACGCCGCCGGGCGGAAAATCATTTTGCACACGGTGGACGGGGGCTTGAACTACGTGGCGTATGAGTTGGCGCTGCCGTGATACGCTCATGCAGGCAAGTTGAGCCGTTGGTGGAAGCAGCGATACGCTCGTGCAGGCTGGTTGAGACACCCATGCATCCTCGCTCACGCCACTTTTGCTTC
>CAZHLB010000150.1:1038-11276 GCA_964533005.1 uncultured Saprospiraceae bacterium | reverse complement strand
TGGACATCGCCTCCTTGTTTGATGAGGCTAAATTTTGTGATTGAGTGGTTTGTGGTTGTCTTAATTGGTGGCGGCGCTTTGCACCCCAAAGCGCCGCAACCATTTCGGAGGACATCAAGCCGCTTCAATATGGGTGCCCGGTAGCACACCCGATAGCCATCGGGTGTGCTATCGGGGCAATCACTCAACCACTTCAAAATAATTTTTTCACCGCCGCTCCCGGTTGAATCAGCCGCCCAGTCTGGTTGGTTTGCTTGGTTTCGCTGCCAGTGGCGTTCAAAATTTTGAAAACTTCCTCGGTGGTCAGGCTCGGTTTCAGGCTTTTCATCAAACCTACCAACCCCGCCACGTAAGGCGTCGCCATCGAAGTCCCGTTAAAAGTTTGGTACTGGCTGCCGGGGAAAGTCGAGTAGATTTTCACGCCGGGCGCAGCCACGCCCATTTTCAAATCAGCCACCGTGTTGGAAAAGGAAGCCCGATTGAGCAGGGTGTCAACGGCGCTGACGGCAATCACGCCGGGGGTGTTTGCAGGGGAATAATCTTTGGCGCTGCGATTGGAATTTCCGGCAGCGATGACCAGAATTACGCCTTTGCCGTTGGCGTAATCCACTGCCTTTTTGTAAGCCCGCTGCCGGCTGTCGCTGGACAAGCCGCCGAGCGAAAGCGACGCCACATCCACGCCCACATCTGCTGCTTCGAGGATGCCGTTGATAATCATTTGCTGCGTACCCATGCCGCCATCGGTGAGAACTTTGATGCTCGTAACTTGCACAAATTCATTGGTTTGCGAAAAAGAGGCGACGCCTTTTTCATTGTTTGAAACGGCGGCGGCGATGCCTGCGCAATGCGTTCCGTGACCTGCCCGGTCGGAGTTGTACTTGGATTGAGTGGAGCGAAAATTGGCTGCGATGTCTTCGTGCGCTGCGTCAATTCCAGTGTCGAGGATGGCGATGGTGGCTTTTTTTGCGGGCTTTTTGTCTTTCAAAAGGGCGTACAATTCATCCACTTTCATTTCCTGGAAACCCCAGAGGCAGGGTACGCCGGGGTCGTTCAAGCCGAATTTTTTCTTCAAATCAGGTTGCACTTTGGGTTGGGTTTCCATCGGCGAGAGCGCCATTTGCTCGTTTTCTTCCAGCCACTCGACCAGCCCGGTGGCTTCGAGCGCCCTTTTCACTTCGCTCAAATCGCCTTCAAATTTTGGTGGAACATTGATTAAAAAATAGTCGTCGAGGTCGGTGAAGTTTTTGTCTTTCAGCACGAAGGCAGGTGTAGCAGTCAGTTCGAATTTGCTCAAAACCTGCTGAATTTCAGCGATTTGGCGTCCGTCTTTGATTTCAATCAGCAACTCGCCAGCCGGGTCGAGCGGCACTTTGTTTTCGGCAGGAAGTGCGGAAATTTCTGACTTTGCCTGCTGCGGAAAGGTCTGTTTCAACTTGTCAAAATAGAAAACTCGCAGCATGGCAAAGGTCACCAGCGCCATCGCCAGGAAAACCCATTTCGCCTTGCGAAACAAGCCAAGCACTACCGGCACGACCGCCAGGATGAGCAATTCCCTGCCCAACACGATGAATTTGTAAGACAAAGCACCCTTGCTCAAAAGCCAACTCGTTCCTAAAGCAAGGAGGCAAGCGTAAAAAATCTTGCGGATGGTTTCGCTCCAACGCTCGTTTTCCCGCAGGTAAAACCAAAGGGTGAGCGAGGCAAGCGTTGCGATGTAGGCAAGTGGATACAGTTGTGAAAACATGGCTGCTGTTTTTTGATATTGGCGGTTGGCTGTTGGCGATGGGCTTCAACAGCCAGCTTGCCAAAGGTATTGCTGACTTCTGACAAGAAACAACCTGGAGGAGTGGGTTGGTTGAACAGTTCGCTGAAGGCGGGGAAAACATAGACAGGGCGAGGCGGTTTTGGAGGGCTTTGCGCCCACCTTTCCGAAAGTTCGAAACTTTCGGAAAGGTAGTTCAAAGGATTGAAGTTCAAGATTTTAGAGTTGCAGTTGCCGACTTAAATTCATCTAATTTCCGCCAGTAAATTTCAACATTTCGCTCGTCCGGCAAGAATATTCTCCTCGGCAAAAAGTGAGGCTCGGAGTTGCCGATGTCCAATGTTTTCAAAGCAAGCAATACCGCTCCGAGCGCCGGGCTGTCTTCATTTTCAAAAACATGAACCTCCTTGCCAAAAATGTCCGCCGCCATTTCCACCCAAATGTCCAGCCGGGTGAAGCCGCCATTGGCATGGATGCGACCGATGGGCGCAGAAAGCTCCTCTAACACTTGCCCGACCAGGCGGATGTTCAATAAAATGCCTTCCAAAACTGCCCGGTGGAAATGCGCCAGCGTGTGCCGGGTGGTGATGTTTTGAAAAAATCCTTTGGCGTTGGCATTCCAGAGCGGCGCTCGCTCGCCAAATAAATAGGGTAAAAACAGCAGCCCATCCGAGCCAGGCGGCACATTTTCCAGTGCTTTCCGGTGGCGTTCCATGCTTTTTGCGGAAGGGCTTGCGCCAAAAAATTGCCGGGTGAACCACTCGTAAACCACCGCTCCGTTGTTGCTTGCGCCGCCTGCAACGAATTGATTTTCAACCAGAAGATAATTGAAAATGCGCTCCTGTGGGTCGTCCAATTTCTTGTTAGTGGTCAGGCGAAGGGCTGCGCTGGTGCCGATGGTTAGCACGGCAGTGTCGCCGGTTGCGCCAGCGCCGAGGTTGGCGAGGCAGCCGTCGCCGCCGCCGAGCAGGAAGGGCGTGTCTGCGGGGATGCCTGTTTTTTGGGCAAATTCTTTTTTCAAGCCTTGCAAAATGTGGGTTGGCGAGACAGGTTGAGGAAGTTGGCTTGGCGAAATTCCGGCAAAATCGAGCGCCGGAGAAAACCAATCGAGTTGCTCCGCATCAAAAAGCCCGGTGGCGGAGGCGACCGAATAATCTGTCAAAAACTCACCAAACAGTTTGAAAATCAGGTACTCCTTGATTCCCAAAAATTTGAAAGTCTTTGAAAAAATGGCTGGCTCGTGCCGCTTCATCCAGGCAATCTTGCAGAGCGGCGACATCGGATGAACGGGTGTTCCGGTGCGCCGGTAGATTTCCTTGCCCAGTGCCGTGCCTTTCAATTCCGCTGCCGCCGCCTGGCTGCGGTTGTCCGACCAAAGCCAAAGTTGGGTGAGTGGATTTCCTTTTTCATCCACTGCCATCAAACTATGCAAGGCGCTGCCCAAAGCAACGGCGATGGGCTTGCTTCCGGCAGCAAAAACCAGATGGCGCAAGCAGGCGATGCAGGCTTGAAAAACTTGTTCCGGCTGTTGTTCCTGGAAACCTGGCGAAGGCGAGCAGGTTGGATAGGCAACGGTTTTTTTCATCAAAAACCGCCCGGCAGGGTCGAATGCCACCGCCTTCACGCTGGAAGTGCCGATGTCCAAGCCAATGAGGTACGGAGGCATTTTTGGTGATTGGTGATTGGTGATTGGTGATTGGGCAGCCCAATCATCAGCCACCAGCCACTTATTCTTCCGATTTGCTATGCTGTTTGTAGTGCCCTTTTTTGTAGCCTGTGCTGGCGACCAGCAAAGCCACCCAACCGCCGATGAAAAGCAGTCCGCCGATTGGAGTCATGGGCCCCAAAATGCTTCGGAACTCTCCTAATCCAAGTACTTCTTCGAATGCCAAAAAATAAAGGGAGCCAGAAAAGAGCGCAGTTCCGGCAACGAACATCCAACCGGCAGCCCTCGTCGCCCGACGGCTTAGGTACCTGCTAAGGATAGCGGTGGCAATCAAAGCAAGGGCATGGTAAAATTGATACCGGACGCCCGTTTCAAAAATTTGAAGGTGATATTCGGAGAGGAGCTTTTTCAAGATGTGCGCTCCGAAAGCGCCAAGCCCAACTGCGGTTGCCCCGAAGAGGCAGGCGAGCAACAGGAAAATTCTGGTCATAGCAAAGGATGAGCGTTTTGTGTCTGATTGGCAAGTCAGGCTTAAATTTTAGGCGGTGAAAGTAAGTGGTTCAAAGATTTTATATGCCTGCTCATTCAAATTCCAGCAGCAGTTCCCCCTTGTCAACGGGCTTTCCTTTTTGCACCAGGATTTTTTTAACCCTGCCTTCGCCGGGAGATTTGAGCACGTTTTCCATTTTCATCGCTTCCAAAATCATCAGCACGTCGCCACGAACTACCTCTTGCCCGGGTTCGACGGCAATGCTCAAAACCAAGCCGGGCATTGGCGCTTTCACCTGGTTTATTTTGTGATGAACGGCTGCGGTCAAGCCCATTTTTTTCACCAACAGGTCGAAATGGTCTTCAATTTCCACCTGGAAAACTTCGCCGTTGACTCGGATGGAGGCGGTTTTGGCTGGAAAATCAAAGTTCAAAACTTCCGCCCGGTAGGATTTTCCGTCTTTCAGAATGTGAAAATGGCGGTCGTCGAAGCTGACCACATCGAGTTCGCTGGCATGTGCGAGCTTCTGCTCGAACTCCCATTTGCCGTTGACTTTGAGTTGGAATTTCTCGTCTTGCATTCTTCTTATTTTTTCTAAGAAAAGCATTTGTGTTGGAACGCTTTCCCGCAAAGGGCGCTAAGGAGCAAAGGGCGCAAAGGTTTGAGGCATAGACCTTTGCGCCCTTTGCTCCTTAGCGCCCTTTGCGGGAAAACGTCTCAACACAAATGCCCTTACCGGGCTTGAATCTTCCCAAGTCTGCTCAGGAAAATCGTCTCAAAAATGGTGTAGCTAATGTAAATGAGGAAAAAGGGGATGATGAAATTATTGTCTGCCGGTTTGGCGATGCGGTGGTAGGCAACGATGAGGACGGTCGTGAGCAGCAGCTTGCCAAAAGTGAACAACATGATGAGCCGGGTAAAGGCATTTTTATCCTTGCTCAAAGCCGCTTTTGCCGCCAGGAAATACATGCCAGCACTCAGCAGGGTGAAAAAAGCGACACTCGCCAGGGAAAAGAGCAGGGTATTTTGGAAGATGGGCACGAATGAAAGGAAGCCAAGCACTGCCAAAATAGCAACGGTCATCACGAGGAGTTGGAGGAAAAAATGGCGGCGGTTCATATCGAGTCAGGTGAGATTTTGAAAGGAAAGAAGAATTGGAGGGAGCGTTGGTTTTTGCCTCAACGCTCCCTTTCTTGTTTGTCCTGAGTGGGAAAAATTAGATTTTTTAGTGTGAGGTAAAAGGCGGCGAACAGGAAAAGAATAGCTCCCGCCGCAGCGAAATAAGGTCGCTCCGTTTGAAAATGCCGGTCGAGCCTCGTGCCAATGAAAGTGCCAATGGCGATGAGAATGCCCATTTGAAACGCCATGCCAGCGTACTGCATGTAGTTAATTGGCTTTCTCTTTGGCGAATTCTTTTCCGGCGATGTTTTGTGCGTCGGAGGATTTGGTTGAGACAACTTTTCCCGATTCTGATTTGGCGGCGCCGTTAGAAGTCTCTCCAGCTACTTTGTACGAGCCGCTGATGACAGCGCCCGATTGAACGACCAGTTTGCCGTAGCTGACTTCTCCCAGCACCTTGGCTGTTTCACGAATATTGAGCAATTCCGACACGGACAGGTTGCCTTCGAAGCGCCCTTCAATCACGGCATTTTGGCAGCGAACCGTCCCTTCGACGACCCCGGTAGGCCCAATTATCACTTTGGAATCGCAGACCAAGTCACCTTTGATGGTTCCGTCCACTCGAATGTCGGTGGTGGCTTTGACTTTGCCTTCTAAAATTGTGCCTTGCACAAGGCTGTTCAAGGCATGAGGCGTGGAGGCGGGCAAGCTGGATTTGCTGCTGCTGTTACTGCTGCTGCTTGCACCCGCATCCTTGTTTTTGTTGGAACTTCCGAACATGAGAATTGAATTTTGAAGCCAAGCCTCAGTTCCCTTCTGTTTGCCGAGGCTGGCAGTTTAGCCAATACTTTCAAAGCATGTTTTTGAAAAACCGATGCCGAAGGTATTGATTTTCAGGAATGAGGGATGAGGAAAGAGGGATGAAATGGCAAATTCATGCTTCCTCCCTCACCCCTCATCCCTAAAAAAATATCCCGCCGGGGTAGATGTTCCGGCGGGATATTTTGTTCGCAAAGGTTTTTAGCCAGCGGCTACTTGCCTGCTCGCCTGTTTTGCCTACTTGCCTACTTTAGAAATTCGGGCAATAGACACCCCTGCGCTCGTTGTTGCAGAATTTGTATTGCAGGGCAAATTCAAATGCCCCGTTGTTGCTGCTCGCCGGTTTCAGAGCGGAAACGTTGACGTCGTAGCTGAAGCCGAGCGTGAATTGGTTGTAGTCGAAACGAGTCTGGAGAATGACGGCATCCGTCAGCACACCGGATTCGATTTTGTTGGAAATACGCACCCAGGTGCCCACGTGGAAAGCCTGGTAGTTGCTGAACCTGCCTTTGCCGTGACCCAGCGTGAACTTGAGGCTGGTGCCAGAATTCAACTGGAACGAGGGCCCCTGCTTCATCACAATAATGCCGGGAACCAAACCCACTCGAGGCGTCACCTCGAATTCGCCGCCAACGTGAGCCGTGAAGCGGCTATAGATGTAGTCGTTGTTTTTGCTGTTGAAGGACTGGTCAGCCCGGTTCAGGTGGTGGAAAGAACCGCCGACGTAGAGGTTGTTTTCATCCCACACGGAAAACCATAGCAAACCGGCAGCGAGGTCGGCAAACAAGAACTCGAAATCATCGAAATTGCCATTCTCGTAGGACGGAGCATCAGGGTCGTACCCGCCTTGCCCATCGTGCTGAGTTCCCCATTTCGCCAGGGTAAAGTCGAGGCTGCGCTGCGACAAGCCTGCTTCCGCACCCACAACTAAGTAGTGGGATTCTTTTCTGCCGCCGCCCATGCGTTTGCTGTACGAGCCGGAAAGTTTTCCGGTGACGGTGGCGAAGTTGAGTTCCCCTGCTTTGTCGCCCCAAAGCGTTCCGCCGATACCGAAGTAATCGTACCTGCCAACCGGAATTTTCTGGTCGTAGGAAACCGAGTACGTGGAGTAGGCATTGCTTTTCAACACACTCGCCCATTGGTTGCGGTAGTTGCCAACCAGGCGGATGTTGCAATTCATGATGCCCGTCATGGCAGGATTCAGGTTCAACGGAGAAAGGTAGAACTGCGAAAAGTGAATGTCTTGCGCATTCGCCAGCAGTGAAATCGAGAGGAGAAAGCCAACGAGTAAATGTTTGAGTTTCATTGCAAAATGATTGATTTAGAAGCTTTACCAGGAGAAATATTTTCCAACTGAATGAATATTCCAAAGGCGAAGGTAGAGAATGCCAGAATATTAGAAGGGGATTTGGCTGTTAAAACCGGAATTTGTGTCGGCGGGGCGGTCGAAGTGTGCTTTGAGCAAGAATAATTCCTAAAATTCTTGCGGCGTCAAAACGGTCGGCAAAGTCAGTTTATTGGGGTGTTGAGAAAAAAGCAGTTTCCTACCTGTCAGCTTTTCCAAGTTGCCCCAAATTGCTCGACGAGGATGTTGTCAAAATAATCTGCCTTTTCAAACAGGTGCTGAAATAGCCGTTGACCCGTTTCTAAATTCAGGTAGCGGTCGAAAATGATGAGCGAGAGTACCACCGCCTGCCCATCCACACTTAGGGTCAAACCTTCCAGTTCAAAATTTTGGCGCAGCAAAAACTCGTAGGCTTGTTTCGAATGCTCCTTTGGCAATTCGCAAAGCATTGCGTCGCCGGAAATCAAGCCACCCGGTTCGTAGTAGCTGATGCTGATACGGGCGCTGCCTTGCGTGATTTCCCATGAATTGGGCGCTTGCCTCGCCAAACGAGGGTCGTGACCTGCATTTTTCAAAATCTCCTCGATGATGCGGTTGATGCCATTGGCTTGAAATTCTTCTTCGATGAAAGTTGCTTCGTTCATGCAGCTGCGAAGTTAGGCTTCCCTAAGATTTCCGAAATCTTTGAGATTTCGGAAATCTGGACGCTGGGTTAACGGTTTGCAAAAGCCTTCGCCCTGCTTGTGTTCACCGCTTGTCAAAACTCAAAATTGCTACTTTTGCCGCCGCTTTTTTTCTGGGAAACGATAGCCTTGCCTACATTTTTTACGTTTACAAGGCTCTCTTTTTCATCCATCGAACCAGAGCTTTTGAGGTTTTACACGCCGCTTTTGTCATCTTGAAAAGACCCGTCCACACTTCATGCTTGCTGCGTGGACGGGTCTTCCCAAGATGACAAAGGCGATGAGCGAAACTTCAAAACCATTGATTCCTAAACAGTTACAAAAAAACGCTGACGATGTCTATCCGAATGCTTTTCATGTTTCTTGCTGCGTCCTTCTCCTTTTCATTGCTTGCGCAGAAGGACGACCCCGTACTTTTCACCGTCAACGAGACGCCGGTGCATCTTTCCGAATTCAAGTACATCTACTCGAAAACCAACGGCGCAAAGGGGGATTTCACCAAAGCCAGCTTGCAGGAGTACCTCGATTTGTACACCAATTTCAAGCTGAAAGTCCAAAAGGCGAAGGAAATGAGACTCGACACCATTTCCAGCCTGCGCCAGGAACTCGAAGGCTACCGCAAGCAACTCGCCGATTCTTACCTGATTGACAAAGAAGTGACCGAAAAACTGGTGGTTGAAGCCTACGAGCGCACCCGGCAGGATGTTGACCTGAGCCACATACTTATAAAGGTGTCGGAAAACGCTGCACCCGCCGACACCCTCGCCGCCTGGAACCGGGCGATGGAGGCAAAAAAGAAGATTGAAAGCGGCGAACCGTTCGCCCAGGTGGCGCAGACTTATTCTGATGACAAGTCGGTGAAAACCAATTTAGGGCACATCGGCTTCGTCACCGCTGTTTTTCCGAACAGTTTTTATGCCCTCGAAACGGCATCGTACACGGGCACTTTGGAAAAATTGCAGGGGCCCATTCGCACCAATGCAGGCTATCATCTTTTGGTCGTGCATGGTCGCCGCCCGGCAAGGGGTGAGGTGGAGGTTGCGCATATTCTGATTCGCCCCGACAAAGCGCCCGACCCGGTCAAAGCCAAAATGAAAGCCGACTCGATTTACAATCAATTGAAAGCTGGCGGCAATTTCGAGGAGTTTGCGAAGAAGTATTCCGACGATAAAATCACCGCTCCAAAAGGCGGCTATCTTGGCTTCTTCGGCATCAACCGCTACGAAAAAGCTTTCGAGGACGGCTCGTTTGCGCTGCAAAAAGATGGCGATTTTTCCGCCCCGGTGCAGACCTCGGCGGGCTGGCACATCCTCAAGCGCATCAGCAAAAAAGACAACGAGACCTTGCACGAATCGAGGGCTCGCCTGCAAAACAAAATCAAGGAAGACGCTCGCTTCAACCTCGCCCGCAAATCCATGATTGAGCGCATCAAGCGGGAAGGCAAGTTCACCGAAAACCGTACAACCCTCGCCAATTTCATCGCCACTTTGGAAGCAGACACGGCGAAAACGTTCACCACTTACAAATGGAAAGCGCCGCAGCCTGCCTCGAACGAGCCGCTATTTTCCTTCGGAAACGACCTAAAATCGAGCCTCAACGACTTCGCAGGCTACGCCGAAAGAGCCTCTCGCAAGCGCCAACAAATGGCGGCATCAGGCATCAAGTCAGTGGCGGAACAGCTTTACCATGATTTCGTGGACGAGCAGGCGCTGCGTTTCGAGGAGCGCCAATTGGAAGCGAAATACCCTGAGTTTAAATCACTTATGAGGGAATACGAGGAAGGCGTCATGCTCTTTGAAGTGACGAAAATGGAGGTCTGGGACAAGGCTTCGCTCGACACCGCAGGTTTGCAGGTTTTTTACGACCAGAACAAGGAAAAGTACAAGTGGGAAGAGCGGGCGGTGGCAAGCCAATATTCCCTGGCGGAAAAAGCGCAAGACCAGCTCCAGCAAATCCGGGAGTTCGCCTCAGCCAATCCGCCGGAAGCCGTTTTAGAAAAATTCAACCCGGCAGACGGCGAGAAAATCCTCTCCGTCTCTGAAAAAACCTTTGAAAAAGGTCGCAACCCAGACCTCGACAAACTACCCTGGCAGGTGGGAACGCTCACTGCCCCTGAAGTCAACAAACGAGACAAGTCGTTCACATTCAACAAGATTGAAAGGCTGCTGCCGCCAGGGCAAAAAACTTTGCAAGAGGCTCGTGGCTACGTCGTCGCCGACTACCAGGATTTCCTGGAAAAGCAATGGCTGGAAAAACTGAAAAAGCAGTACAAAGTGAAGGTGAATGAAAAGGTCTTTAATAGCATGGTGAAGAAATAGTGATTTGGTGGTTTTGGGGGGTGGGTGGGGTGGGGG
>CAZHLB010000150.1:0-1028 GCA_964533005.1 uncultured Saprospiraceae bacterium | reverse complement strand
TCCCAACCACCAAATCACCAAACCACCAAATCACCAATTTTGAAAATGAACCCTTTGAGAAAAATAACCGGCAGACCTGGCAGGCTTTCGAAACTTGCCAGGTCGCTGTTTTTCCTGGCGCTGGCAGGCGTGGGGATTGCCTTTTTTTCCTGTAAAAAAGGGGAGGCAGAAGGGAAGGTCTTGGCGAAGGTTTACAACAAAACCTTGCACCTATCGGAATTGGATGGCATGATTCCCGACGGCGCCGATGGCGAAGACAGCACCATCATCGTGAATGCTTTTGTGCAAAATTGGGTGCGGGAAGCTGCCTTGCTGGTCGAAGCGGAGAAAAACATTCCGAAGGGATTGGACATTGACCGGCTGGTGCAAGACTACCGGGCGTCGCTCATCAAAAACAACTACGAAAACATCGTCGTCAATAGCCTGCTCGACTCGACGGTGACGCAGGAACAGCTCCAAGAATTTTATCAAAAAAATAGAGAGCAGTACCAGCTCGAAACGCCCATCATTCGCTGCCGCTTCATCAAAGCGCCGCTGACTTCGCCGCAACTTTCGCTGGCGCAAAACTGGTGGGGCAACATGAACAACCCGGACGTCGCTGTCCGCTTGAAAAATTGGTGCGACCAAAACGCTGCCGTCCACATTTTGAGGGAAAACATTTGGTACAAAGTCGAAGACATCGCCGCCTACATGCCTCGTGGGATTTTGACGGTGGACAACGTCGGCAGCCGACGGGATTTCATTCAGCGGGAAAGCAAGTTCATCTACTTTTTTAAGGTGCTGGAATTAGCTCCAAAAAAGGAGGTCGCACCACTCGCCTACATCGAAGACCAGGCTCGGAAAGTGATTTTGCACAAGCGAAAAGTGGAGTTGCTCGAAGAGACAAAAACCAAGTTGTACGATGAGGCGATGCAGAAACAAAGCGTGAAGATTTATCAATGAAATTTGAATTAGGATATTCAGGATAGCAAAGGATATTAAGGATTGGGACGTGCCGGCCTAATCCTTAATATCCTTTGCTATCCTGA
>CAZHLB010000149.1:1960-11304 GCA_964533005.1 uncultured Saprospiraceae bacterium | reverse complement strand
TGCGAGAATGACAAAGCGACACGCAAGCGACTCGGAGCGACTTATGAGACAGCCTCTCTGTCGTAAAATTGTCAAGCCACCAGCCGCAAACTTCGGTGGTTAATGTTCGAGCCTAAATCCGCCAGGGTGGTCGTCTCGAATTCATCCCGAAGCTTGGCTTTGACCTCCTTCCAAAACTCGTGCATCGGGCAAGGAGCTTTTTCGCCGCAGCCAGGCAGCCCAAGCAGGCATTTGTCGAAGAAGTCGTCGCCTTCCAAAATTTTCACGATGTCAATTAGATAGATTTGGTCGGGGGGAACTTTGAGGGTGATGCCTCCGTGCGGACCCCGGTAGCTTTCCAAAATGTTCCGTTGGGTGAGCGTTTGAAGGATTTTTGTAAGAAAATGAAATGAGATGTCCAGTTTTTCCGACAGCTCCCGGATGCTAACGTATTCGTTCCAGGTCTTTTGGGAAACGATGTACAACAAGGCACGTAGCCCGTAAATGCTTGATTTAGAAAGAACTTTCATTGGAGCTATTCTGGATTTAAGAGTATTTTGTCCCAAAAGTAGAATTGCAGTTTCAATCGTGCAACTTTGCCGGGAAAATTTTGAAAAAATCTCATGGCGAAGAAGAAACAACCGAGACAACAAGCCACCGGGCAAATCGAAAAATCTGCGCAACCAAAGCCTGCCACCGCTCACCGGCAAGAAAATTTGCCTGGAAAATCTTCATCCGCCCGCCGCTCAGGTTTGGCTTCCAAACAATTCAACTATAAAAACTGGCTCATCGGCGCAGTCCTCGCCTTCGTCGGCATGGCAATTTATTCGCCGAGCATTGGCTACGACTACGTCTATGATGACGACGCCGTCATCAAGGAAAACCGCTTCGTGAAAGAAGGCTTGGACGGCTTGGGAAAAATCTGGACGACCAGCTATTTCAGAGGTTACGACGAGACGATGAATGCCAGAGCCTACCGCCCCGCCCCGCTGACGACCCTCGCCGCCGAGGTGGAATTTTTTGGCTTGAATCCAACCGCCAACCACGCTTTCAACGTGCTTTTTTACGGGCTAACGGGCTTGTTTCTCTACCTGTTTTTGTCAAAGCTGCTGCGAGATTTCCACCCGGCGCTGCCGATTTTCACCTGCCTGCTTTTCCTGCTGCATCCCATCCACGTCGAGGTCGTTGCGAACATCAAGAGCAGGGACACGATGCTCGGTTTTCTGGGTTTTTGCATCTCAGCCTGGCTCCTGCTCAAACATTTGGACAGCCGCCGATGGCTGCCGCTGGCGCTCTCGGTGGTGTTCTTTTTCATCGGCTTATTTTCCAAAGAAGAAGTGCTGACGACGGTGGCGGTGATTCCGCTGATGCTTTGGTTTTTCAGGAAATACGGCATGGGAAAAATCGCCTTTGCCACTCTGCCATTTGTCGGAGCGGCAGTGATTTACTTGGTCATTCGCACCAGTGTCATCGGCGGGTTGAACGAAGGTGTTCCACTCACGGAGTTCGACAATTCATTGCTCGGCGCAAAAAACTTCGGCGAGCGCAGCGCCTCGACCATCTTGGTTTTGGGGCATTTTTTACTCAAAACGGTATTTCCGCACCCGCTCATCAGCAGCTATTCCTGGCTGACTTTGCCGCTTGTAAATTGGGATGACTGGCGGGTTTACCTGTCCTTGCTGGCGAGCTCAGGCTTGCTCGCTGTCGGCATTATTGGCTTGAAAAACAGGAAGTTGTATGGTTTTGCGACGCTTTATTATTTCTGCACAGTCTCCATTTTCACCAGCATCCTCGTGCCCAACGTCAGTGCCTACGACGAGCGATTTTTGTACAGCCCGGTGCTTGGCGTTTGCCTGCTGGCTGCCTGGCTGATTCTAAAATTGGGAAAAACAGGCGAGGAAAAACCGGCAACGGCAGCCCTCTTTTTCAAGCTGAATTTTGTGCCGGTGGCAATCCTGGCGCTGCTTTGCAGTGCGAGCTTTTTCAAAATCATGAGCCGGATGCCGTATTGGAAAGACCGCTATGCTCTTTTCCAGGAGGACGCCCGCCAAGCACCGAACAATGCTCAATTGCGCAAAAATCACGGCGGCTCGCTGTCTCGTTTGGCAGTTCAATACCAAAAAGAGAACCCTGACCTGGCAAGGCAATACGCTACGCAAGCCGTGCAAGAGCTTGAAGCCGCCTTGTCCATTTATCCAAAAATGCCGACCGGACACATTCACCTGGGCATTTCCCGCCTCATCCTACACGATTTTGAAGGAGCAGAACAGTCATTGAAAACTGCCCTCGAACAAGACCCCAGCAACCATTTTGCGAAGGTCAATCTCGCCCAGGTTTATTACCAAAAAGGAAGGTACCAGGAAGGAATTGCACTACTTGAAAGTGTGGACAGGCAGTATCGCAGCCAAAATGCCTACTATCTTTTGTCGCTTTTGTACGAGCGCATCGGGGATGTGAACAAGACGCAGGAATACAGGCAGTTGTCAGGCAGGTAAGAATTGCGCCTGTCCTGCTGGGTCGCTTTTGTCATCCTCGAAGAGGAACCGTCCACGTCTCTCTGCGCCGCATTGAGACGTGGACGGTTCCTCTTCGAGGATGATAAAAGCGACTTAGCGAGACGGGGGCAACAGTTGAAAAAAAAAGGCGGCTGGATATCCAGCCGCCTTTTTTTTGTAAAAATCAACTCCTACTCGAGTTTAAACTTCACCGGCAAGTTGAACTGCACCCGTACCGGGCGTCCTAATTGCTTACCAGGGTTCCATTTCGGCATAGTATTGACCACCCGGAGCGCCTCCTGCCCGCAACCTGCACCGATGTCACGGACGATTTGTGCTGCCGAGATGCTACCGTCTTTTTCCACAACGAAGCGAATCACCACCGTGCCCTCAACGCCATTTTCACGAGCGATGGTTGGGTATTTGATGTTGCCGTAGAGGTATTGCAGCAGCTTTGTGTCGGCGCAAATTTCCCGTTCTTTTTTGTTGACGACGTTCTCGCAACCAGGAAAAGCAGGCTTGTCTTCTACAATAATGAAAATAGCTCCAATACCCTCCTGTTCTGGCGGCGGCGGTAGCGACGGTGGCGACGGCAATGCCTCCTGTCTTGGGGGTGCAACATTTATGGCAGCCTCCGCATCCAGACTTGCATCTTTGAATACGGGCGTTTCTTCGAGGGAAATGTCGTTCGGAACTTCCTGAATCATGGGCGGAGGCGGAGGCGGGGGTGGTGGTGGCGGCTCGGCGGTGCGAGGTGTTTCCATCTCGATTTCCTCGTCTGACGTGCCCATGAGTTCCGACACGTCCACGACTTTTTCGTACTGCGTCCAGCTAAAAGCGAAAATCAGCAGCACAATCGCTGCCAACAAACCGTAGCTGAAGAAAGTACCGCTCAGGCTGAACGTGTCCACCTCCGGGTATTTTCCACGACCTTCCAGCGGCGATTTTGCAGTGGTTCCCGCATGTTTGGCGGAGAGGTTGCTGTTTGCCCGCTTGCTGTAAATGTTGCGCGCCACCAGGATAATAGTTGCCGTAGCCACTATCAAAAGGAGGAGCATAGCCAAGGCTAAAGAACCGCTAACTTCAAAATCCATGTCGTTACTTTTTATTGGTGAAGAAAATGGTGAATACTCAAGGCATTTTCAATCAACCTTTCCTGGAAGATGCAGCGGACTGAATTTTTGGTGGGAAGCAAAAACACGTTTTCTACGGTTCGATTTGGGCTCGAATCTTCCTAAAAAAACAAAGGCGGCTGGGAAACCCAGCCGCCTTTGTTTTTTTCAAAAAAGCGAAACTTCTACTCCAGTTTGAACTTCACCGGCAAGTTGAACTGCACCCGCACCGGGCGACCTCTTTGCTTGCCAGCATTCCACTTGGGCATGGTATTGACAACCCGCAGCGCCTCCTGACCGCAACCTGCGCCAATGTCACGCACGATTTCGGAAGCAGTAATGCTGCCGTCCCTTTCCACCACGAAGCGAACCACCACCGTTCCTTCCACGCCGTTTTCACGGGCGATGGTCGGGTACTTGATATTGCCGTAGAGGTATTGGAGGAGCTTGGTGTTGGCGCATTCTTCCCGTTTTGCTTTGTCGCTTTCGTTTTCGCAACCCGGGAAGGTCGGCTTGTCTTCCACCACTTTGAAGATTTCCTCCGTTTCTTCTTCTTTTGGCGGAGGTGGCGGAGGTGGCGGAGGCGCTTCCGCTTTTGGAGCAGGCGGCGCTTCGACGACCGTTTCTTCTTCAATACTTTGGTCTTTAAACACGACCGTCTCCTCGATGGAAACATCGTTCGGAACTTCCTGAATCACTGGCGGTGGAGGCGGCGGCGGAGGTGGAGGCGGCTCGGCGGTGCGAGGCGTTTCCACTTCAATTTCTTCCTCCAGGGTGCTCATCAGCCCTGACACGTCAATGACTTCATCGTATTGCGTCCAGCTGAATGCGCAAATCATCAACACAATCGCTGCCAGGATGCCGTAGTTGAGGAAAGTAGTGCTCAGGTTGAACGTATCCACTTCCGGATACTTGCTGCGACCTTCCAGCGGCGACTTGGACGTGGTTCCCGCATGTTTGGCGGAGAGGTTGCTGTTCGACCGTTTTTTGTAAGACTGACCGACCAGCACAATGATGGCTACCGTCAGTACGATGACCAGCCCGAGCATAGCTATTGCAAATGAACCGCTAACTTCAAAATCCATGTCGTTACTTTTTATTGGTGAAGAAAAAGGTGAATATCAAGGGAAGGTTTAGAAGGTTTATTGAGGTTTAGGAGGTTTATTGCTAAACTTCCTAAACCTCAATAAACCTTCTAAACCCCTCATTGCGAAATAGCTGAATCCAGCGCCTGCAATATTGGCAATCATGTCCCACACCTCAAAATAGCGGTGCGGAAAAAATGCCCATTGCACGAATTCGAGCAAAATCCCATAGCCCGAAACGGCAGCGATTGCCAGTATGAAAAACAAGGTTTCCCGCCTGTCTGTTTTGCGCAATCCATTCAGTGTCAGCCAACTCAGCAGTCCGTAGGCTGCAAAGTGACCGAGCTTGTCCGGTGAAAAAAACGTTTCCGGCAATTGTATGCCGGGCATGACGGACAAGCCGAAAATGGCGGCTGCGCAAATCAAAGCAGGCAAGAAAGCTTTCCAGGCGCTGCGTTTTTCAATCAACTTTTCACGCAAGATGCTTTTGACTGGCATTTTTGGTGGGTGAAGAGAGCGGTGTTTTTCAAAAAAACACCGCTCTCTGAATCAATTATTTCACCCGACCAATGCCTGATAGGCTTCGGCATCCATCAATTCCGCCAATTCGGCAGGATTGGTCAGTTGAATTTTGACAATCCAGCCCTCGCCGTACGGGTCGGTGTTGACCAAAGTCGGGTCATCGCCGCCTGTTTCAGAAAGGGCTTCGTTGAATTCCAGCACTTTGCCGCTGACGGGCATAAACAGGTCGGAAGTGGTTTTCACCGCTTCCACCGTGCCGAAGACAGCATCTTTGTCAACTTCTTCGCCGACGGTTTCCACTTCCACGTAAACGACGTCGCCCAATGCGTCCTGCGCAAAATCGGTGATGCCGACGGTGGCGGTGTCGCCTTCCACACGAATCCACTCGTGCTCTTTGGTGTACTTCAAATCAGATGGAAAATTCATTTCGATTGGTAAAATTTGATTCGGAAGGGCAGTTTTCCCGCCACTGGAATTTTGCAGTTGGCGAATGAGAAAGCTGCATTTCGGAAAGGCTCAAAAGTAGTTTTTCAAGCAAAAAGTAAAAAGGCAAAAGTGGACGACGTCCACTTTTGCCTTTTTACTTTTTACTTTTTACTTCCAGAAATGAAAACCGGGCTTCACAGACAGGGAATCCGTAAGCCCGGCGAAAACACGCTCTCTCTAAATTAGATGGCTAAGTTAAAGGCTTTTGCCAAAAGTGCGAACCGGGCAACAATATTTGTTAAGCTTAATCCGGCAAAAAATTTCCGGCTGTGTGCAAGCTGTTGATTGTCAATTCGGAGCTGTGCCGTTGTTTGTTAAATTTTTTTCTGCCGGAAGGGTTTTGCCACTGGCAACCCGATGAATTACTCGCCTTTAAATGTCGGTTTTCTCTTTTCCAGAAAAGCGTTCACGCCCTCTCGGTAATCCTGACTGCCGCCTGCCTCCGTTTGAAATTGGTCTTCCACCCGCAACTGCTCCCAAAGGCTGTTGGTCAGCGATTGATTCAGTGCGTTTTTGGTCAGACCCAAAGCTTTGGTTGGCATCTCAGCAAGGGTTTTTGCAAGGGCAAAAGCTGCTTCCGCAAAGCCTTCATCTGGCAGCACTTTGTAAATCATGCCCAGGCGTTCCGCCTCCGCTGACGGTACTTTTTCGCCGAGCATCATCAAAGCCGAAGCCTTTTGCCAGCCGATGAGCCGGGGCAGGAAAAACGTGCCGCCGCTGTCTGGAATCAAGCCGATTTTGCTGAATGCCTGAATAAACGACGCCGATTCTGCCGCCACGACCACGTCGCAAGCCAATGCAATATTCGCCCCGGCGCCTGCCGCCACGCCATTTACCCCGCAAACGATGGGCTTTTCGATGCTGCGAATGCGCTGAATGATTGGATTGTAATGCTCGCCGAGAATGGTTTTGAAAGTGGGCGAGTTTTCCGGGTCGGCGACTTCCTGCAAATCTTGCCCGGCGCAAAACGCCTTGCCTTCGCCGGTGAGAAAAGTCGCCCGGATGCTGCGGGTCGTGGCGCAAACGTCGAGGGCATGCTGGACTTCGAGCGCCATCGCCCGGTTGAAGGAATTGAAGACTTTCGGGCGGTTGAGGGTGATGGTGGCTACGCCGTCGGTGACTTTGAAGAGGATGTTTTCCATGTGGTTGTGTTTTTGGCGAAAGGTAAAAAACTAAGACCTGTCAGCACTTGAAGTGCTGACAGGTCTGCTGTCGAGGCTCGAAAAATAGCCCAGTTTGTAAAAATCAAACAGCCGCAAGCCGGGATTTTTTGATTTTAAATTGCTGACAATCAGCGGCTCACTCCATTTGAAAACTTGTGCCAGCAACCCGCCCATCCGCCATTTTTTCACCTGCAAAAACATCCTGAGCAGCCTCGTTTCAATCACCGCTCCCCGCCGCCAAAGCGCCGCCAGGTTCTCCACGCCTTGCCTGGTTTTTTCCAAAAACACCTCTGCCGGCTCCAACCCGATGTGCTTCAACGGATTGTCAATGTGCAAAATCGGCACCTGCCGCCTCGCCAGTTCCAGCCCGAATAGCGTGTCTTCGTGCCCGTATTGCCGAAGGTTTTCATCGAAAAGAATGGAAAGGAAAAGCGCTCTGGGGATGAGAAAATTATTGGTCATGAAGGAATGGTAAGGCGAGCGGCAGCGCTGTTCTGCCGTGCTTTGCTCTCGCTCGATGCCGTATCTCCAGTGGAAAAACAGGGAAGGGTCGGCAGGTGGAATTTTGGAATAGCATCGTCCGCCGTAAACGATGAAAGTGGCGGTTGCCAACCTTTCCGAAAGTTTCCAACTTTCGGAAAGGTATTCGCCAACGTAGCCTTCCCTCACCACTTTCGAGTCGCAATCCATGAACAAAAGCAATGGAAACCGGGCTGCCTTGCCCAAGACATTCCGAATGGCAGAGCGCCCCAGGTTTTGAGGCAATTCTTTGTAAATCACATTTTTATGACTGGCAACTTCCCGGTTGAGGTGGCGAAAATCTTCTGTCGAGCCGTCGTCGAAGCAGAGAATTTCAAACTCGCTGCCGTTCGCCTCGCACTGCCGGTGAAGGTCTGCCACGAGCGGGCGGATGTTGAAATTGAAAACTGGGATGAGAATTGAAAACATGGACGCAGATGGCGGCAGGGAGATGTCATCTGAAAAAAAATTGGGATGCTTCACCAAACACGCATTTTTTGAAAACACATAGTCACATAGAAAACATAGTTTGTTGATTCTCAAAAAGCTATGTGAACTATGTGACTATGTGTTGAAGAAAAAAACGTGTTGGTGAAACATCTCAAAAAATTTCATTTTTTTTCAGATGACATCTCTGGCACCCCACAAACCTAAACTTCGCCGACCTGTTACTTTTGCGCTCGCAAAAAAAACATCTTACAATGGCAACTGAAAAAATAGAAACCTTGCTCAACGACCCCAAACTCTCCCCCACCCTGCGCCGGGTGGCAGAAAAAGTCTTTGAAAATGAACGCCTTTCGCCTGACGAAGGCTTGCTTTTGTTTCAGGAAGGCGACCTCGGCTTCGTCGGTTCGCTCGCCAATTTCATCCGTCAAAAAAAGCACGGCGACAACACCTATTTCAACCGCAACTTCCACATCGAACCGACCAACGTCTGCGTCTATGACTGCAAATTTTGCTCGTACAGCCGCCTCATCAAGCAGCGCGGCGACGGCTGGGAAATGACGATGGACGAAATGATGGACATCGTGCGCAAGTACGACGACCAGCCGGTGACCGAGGTGCATATTGTCGGCGGGGTGCTGCCGCAGTACGATTTGGCTTTTTACGCTGAATTGTTCCGCAAAATCAAGGCGCACCGACCGGATTTGCACGTCAAGGCGCTGACCCCGGTGGAGTATCACTACATTTTCAAAAAGGCAAAAATCGGCTACGACGAGGGCATGAAAATCATGCAGGGTGCCGGTTTGGATTCGATGCCGGGCGGCGGCGCAGAGATTTTTCACCCCGAAATCCGCCAGAAAATTGCCGCCGACAAATGCACCGGCGAGCAATGGCTGCAAATTCACGAAGCCTGGCACCGCCTCGGCGGGCGCTCGAATGCGACCATTTTGTACGGGCACGTCGAAGGTTTCGAGCATCGAATTCACCACCTGGATTTGCTGCGCCAACTGCAAGACCGCACCGGCGGCTTCCAGACTTTCATCCCGCTGAAATTCAGAAACCAGGACAATCAAATGTCGCACCTGCCCGAAGTCAGCGTCGTGGAGGACTTGCGCAACTACGCCATCAGCCGCATTTACCTCGACAATTTCGACCACGTGAAAGCCTATTGGCCCATGATTTCCAGAAACATAGCCCAGCTTTCCCTTGCCTACGGCGTGGACGACATCGACGGCACGATTGACGATACCACTAAAATTTATTCGATGGCTGGCTCGGAGGAGCAACATCCTGCCATGAGCACGCAGGAATTGGTCACGCTCATCCGCCAGGTTGGGCGGCGTCCAGTGGAGCGGGACACCTTATATAATATGGTGAAGGACTACTCGGAGGTGGTTTTTGAAGAAGAAGTTTACAAAGGGTATTTCGAGTTGCCGGTCGTTTAGCTCAAAAGGTGTCACCTGGGATTTGGGTATGGAAGTTGAAAAATTGTAAATTTTTAAACTTTAAGACCCAAATCCCAGGTTGCAACTTTTTGCC
>CAZHLB010000149.1:0-1950 GCA_964533005.1 uncultured Saprospiraceae bacterium | reverse complement strand
TTTTGGTTTTAATTTTAAAAAAATCAAATATTTAATATTTTACACCCCAAAAACCCTGTTGACACCTTTTTGCCCGAAACTCACTCTCCATCATCATCGTCCTCCTGCTCGCAAATCACCGTCCCGTCCGCGACAAACAAAACTTCCAGTTGGGTTTGCCCATTTTTTAGCTCCACTTCGTACTGCGAACTGCCGTCCGGCGTGGCAAGCTGCCCTGCCTCCTTTGCCGTAAAACCAGCATAATTTGATGCGATGGCGGCAGTGACGGCGGCAGGCAGGTCGGCAGTTTTGATTTCCGTTTCCGTGAAAAGCAAATTGCCTTCGTTGTCGAAAGTCAACTCAACTTCTTCATCGTCAGCTACTTCCAGTTCCACTTCGTACACGTCGGTGCCATCGCAGAGCGTGTCTTGCTCCGATTCCTCGATTTCAGCATTGGCATAGTTGGCGTCCAAATAATCCTGGATGGCTTGCGGGAGCGGCACGGTTGCGCCTTCGTCGTCGCAACTTTGGAAAGCGAGCGGCAGCGCCGCTACGGTCAGAAAAATCAGCATTGCGTTTTTCATAAAATCAAGTTTTGGATGCCACCTGTTGCTGCGCCTGTTGACCGGGAAAGCCAGCTTCGAGCGAATCAACCAATGGCAATCGTTAGCGTAATTGTAGCCGCCAAACTTGTTTGGCTGGCTGAAAAGAGCCAGCCAAACAAGTTTGGCGGCTACAAAAAAAACGCAAAAGCGCCGGAGAATTCAAGCAAATGGGGCTGAATTTCCGGCACTTTCACCAATCAATGTGGGATTTGGCGTTCCGTTAATTAGTCCCTGATTTCCATCAATTCCACCTTCACCTCGCCGGTAAATCCATCCTCTTCTTTGATTAGCCCGACGCCCGGAGCGTAGTATTTGTATTCGAGCACACCCGGCTCCAGCGCAGTGAAATCTTTGGTTTTCAACACGTTGGTGAAGGTTCCGTAGGGCACGGTCACGGTCAAGCCCGTTGCCACGACGACTGCTTCATCTTCTGCTTCACCGAAAAAATATTCCTGCCGGTAGGCATTGCCACGCTGCGGGTTGGCGAGCATGGTGATGCCTGCTTTTGCGCCGTCCACGCCTGCTTCCCAACTGCCGTGATGGTCTTTGAAAGTGCCGTCCTCGTTGTAGTTGTCAACTTCTTCGCCGAAGTACCAGACGTTGCCACTGTTGTCCTGGGCGTACCAATCGTCGGTGTCTTCCACCAAAACGTCGTCTTCCCAAACCTTGTCGTTGACCACGACGGCAGCGATGCCGAGTATCATTTTGGTAGCGCCGGTGCGGGTTACCTCGATAAGCTCGCTGCCGTCCGCAGATTCAAAGACGTAGGTTTTGCCTGCCTCGAAGGGGAAAAATTGGTTGGTGAAATTGCTTGGGTTAGAGAAGTTGGCAGGCGAAATGGAGGGGTTGTACGAAGCGTCGGGCGAGCGCTCGATGGCAGTCAGTTCCGCTTTCACGTCGCCGGTTTTTGCATCAATTTCCTGGATGACGCCGATGCCGGGCGCATAGATTTTGTATTCCAAAACGCCAGGCTCAAGTGCGGTAAAATCCTTCGTTTTGATGCAGTTTTCAAAAGTGCCGTAGGGAACAGTGACCGTCAAATCCACTTCCACAACCTCCGCCTCGTCTTCCGCTTCGTTGAAATAATATTCCTGGCGGTAGGCATCGCCCAACTTCGGGTTGGCAAGCATGACGATGCCTGCTTTTGCGCCGTCCACACCAGCTTCCCAACTGCCGTCGTGGTCTTCGAGGTTGCCGTTTGCGTCGTAGTTGTCCACTTCTTCGCCAAAATACCAGACGTTGCCATCGTTGTCCTGGGCGAACCAATCGTCGGTGTCTTCGACCAATTTCCCATTTTCCCAAACCTTGTCGTTGACCACGACCATCGCAATTCCGAGGATGGTTTTGGTGGCAGTCGTGCGCTGGA
>CAZHLB010000148.1:0-11335 GCA_964533005.1 uncultured Saprospiraceae bacterium | reverse complement strand
ATGTCCAGCGACATCGCACATCTGACCATTCGCCATTCCATCAACAATCATGTAATCATTTAATCGTCAATCATTTAATCCTCGTGAGGTCAGTTTTCCGGCGGCACTTTCAATTCTTCCCGCAGCCTCGTAAGCTCTTTTTTCAGTTCCTCTGCCAGTTCCCGGTGCGCCGGGTCGCCGTACAAATTGTGCAACTCCTCCGGGTCGCTTTCCAAATCATACAATTCCCAGGCATTGTCCACGTAAAAATGAATCAGTTTGTGCCGCTCCGTGCGGATGCCGTAGTGTTTTTTGACCTTGTGTGCACCTGGGAATTCGTAATAATGATAGTACATCGCCGTGCGCCAGTCGCCCGGTTTTTTGCTTTGCAAAATGGGGCGCAGCGACCTGCCCTGCATGTCCGGTGGAATGTTTGCGCCAGCAAAATCAAGGATAGTCGGTGCAAAATCGAGGTTCAAAGTCATGGCGTTGGTCACCTGATTGGGCTGGATGTCAGGCGGGTAACGCATCACCAGCGGCATCCGCAGCGAGTATTCGTACATGAACCGTTTATCGTACCAGCCATGTTCGCCGAGGTAAAAACCCTGGTCGGAAGTGTAAACGACCAGTGTGTTTTTCGCCAGCCCGGCGGAGTCCAAATATGCAAGCACTCGCCCGATATTTTCATCCACCGAAGCGACGCAACGCAGGTAATCCTTCATGTATCGCTGGTATTTCCATTCGATGAGCGCCTTGCCGGTGGGGTGTTTTTCACGAAAATCACGGCGCATTTTTTCGTAGTGCGCATCCCAGGCGGCACGTTGTTCAGGGGTCATCCGGGCGAGGTCGTCTTTGAACCATTGCTCCGGGTTGGGCTTGTCCAAGCCGCCGGAGTTTTCGTCTTTTTCGTAGTCGCCGGGCATCAATTTGAGGTCGTAAGACAGGAACATGTCTTCGATACGCATGTCCTGGTCACGGGCTGTAGCGGAGCGGGTGGCATAGTCGTCCCAAAAGGTTTTCGGCAGCGGAATGGTCTCATTTTCAAAAAGTTGGAGGTGTTTGGTGTTGGGCATCCAGTTGCGATGCGGCGCTTTGTGGTGTAGCAACAGAGCAAACGGTTTGGCGGCGTCCCGCTCCCGCAACGTTTTCAGCGCCAGGTCGGTAATGACGTCGGTGGCATAGCCGTTGCGCACGAGCGTGTCGCTCATTTCGGCGAAACGAGGGCTATAATATTCGCCCTGGTCAATCAAAATGCTCCAGAAATCGAAGCCGGTCGGCTGCGTTTTCAAGTGCCATTTTCCGACCATAAAAGTTTGATAGCCTGCCTGTTGCAGCAATTTTGGGAAAGTCGTCTGGTTGCCGTCGAAGGCGTCGTAGTTGTCCCGCAAGCCGTTCAGGTGGCTGTATTTTCCGGTGAGCAAGACCGCCCGGCTCGGCGCACAAATGGAGTTGGTGACGAAGCTGTTGGTAAAACGAATACCCTCCCGCCCGATTCTGTCCATGTTCGGCGTCTGCAAAAGCTGGCTGCCGTAGGCGCTCATGGCTGCGTTGGCGTGGTCGTCGGTCATGATGAAGAGGATGTTGGGACGGGTGGGAGCGGGAGCGTCGGGCGCATTTTTGCAGGAAAAAAAGGCGAGGAAACAGGCGAGGAAAACGAGGAGGTATTTCATGAATTTTGTTTTGAACGTGAACGAAGTAATTTTGGAAGCCTAATTTAGGCGGTAACTTGAAGTTACCGCCTAAATTACCTGCTCAAAAATCAGTCGTCATGTTTCGAGAAAAATCAGAGGACTACTTCGCCGCCATTTTGGAAGACCCGGCAGCCCCCAGGTTGGTTGCCAAACTTCAAACCGCCCTTGAACTTGAACAGCAGCGCCGCCAGCAATTTTATGCTGAAATTGACGACGACGTCAAAGCGGAATTTATCAATGGGGAGGTCATCATTCATTCTCCGGTGAAAAAAGAGCATACCGACACCACTGGCTTTTTGTACATGTTGTTGAATCTATTCGTCCGCCTGGCGAAGCTGGGCTACGTCGGCTACGAAAAAGTCATGACCGCCCTCACCCGCAACGACTACGAGCCTGACGTCTTGTTTTTCAACAAGCAAAAATCAGCCGCCTTTGGCAAAGGAATGTGGAAATACCCTGCCCCGGATTTTGTCGTGGAGGTGCTTTCGGAAAGCACGGAAGGTCGTGACCGGGGCATCAAATACAAAGATTACGAGGCGCACGGCGTCCAGGAATATTGGATTATTGACCCTGTAGACGAAACCATCGAGCAGTTTTTTTTGCAGGACGGCAAATTCAAATTGCACCTGAAAGCGAGTCGTGGACTCATCGAGAGCCGGGTGGTGGAGGGTTTTGCGATTGATATTCGTGCAATTTTTGAGGAGGAAGCCAATTTTGAAGCTTTGCGGAAGATACTTGGTGCGTAAGGAATTTATGGAAGGAAGCAGAAGTGAGCGCCTCCCTCGAATTTTTACCTTTGCTCATCACCAATTTCTTCCGACAATGAAAAAGAACTTCCGACTCCTCTGCCTGCTGGCATCATTCCTCATCCCTCATTCCTCATCCCTTTTTTCACAAGAAACTTTCCCCCGCAACGGCGTCGCCGACCACCGGGAAGGTTTGTACGCTTTCACCAACGCCACCATTTTCAAATCGTGGAACGAAAAGCTCGAAAACGCCACCCTGGTCATCCGCCAGGGCAAGGTCGAAGCCATCGGGCAGGGCATTCCCGTGCCGAAAGATGCCGTCGTGACGGACTGCGCCGGGAAGACGATTTACCCTTCTTTCATTGACGTCTATACGAGCTACGGCATGCCGGAAGAACGTTCCGGCGGCACGTCCGGCTCTCCCGCCTCTGGCGGAGTTGGGGGTGGCGCTCGCCGGGGTCAGCAAATGTTGACCGACAAGCCGGGCGCCTACGCCTGGAACGAAGCGTTGAAGCCTGAATATCAGGCACATGCGGAGTTCAAAACAAATGACAAGGCAGCGGGCGAATACCGCAAATTAGGCTTCGGCGCAGTGCTTTCGCACAAAATGGACGGCATTTCCAGGGGCACTTCGGTGCTGGTCAGCCTGAGCGACGAGCGGGAACATGAAGTGATTTTGAAGGAAAAAGTGGCGCACCACCTGTCATTCCGCAAGGGCACGTCTTCGCAGGCTTACCCTTCCTCGTTGATGGGCTGCATCGCTTTGCTGCGGCAGACTTACCTCGATGGGCAATGGTACAAAACCACCGGCAGACAGCAGGAAGTGAACCTTTCGCTGCAAGCGTGGAACGACGTGCTGGGCTTGCAGCAAATATTCGAGGTGAGCGACAAACAGGATGCTTTGCGGGCAGCCACACTCGGCAAAGAATTCGGCATCAGCTACGTCATCAAAGGCAAAGGCGATGAATATCAACGAGTTGAAGAAATCAAGGCGACCGGCTCGCAACTCATCGTGCCGGTGAATTTTCCCGCTGCTTATGATGTGGAAGACCCCTTCGATGCCCTCGCCGTCAACCTGACGGACATGAAACATTGGGAACTTGCGCCCACCAACCCTGCCCGCCTCGCCACTGCCGGAGTCACTTTTGCACTGACGACAGATGGATTGAAAAAGAAAGACGACTTCCTCGCCAACGTGCGCAAAGCCATCGAAAACGGCTTGTCGGAAGCCGATGCGCTCAAGGCTTTGACCTACGTACCCGCCGGTTTGACCAATTCGCTCAATGAATTGGGCACGTTGGACAAAGGCAAAGTCGCCAATTTTTTCATCACCAACGGCAACGTTTTCGAGGAAAAAACCAAGATTTTCCACAACTGGGTGCAAGGCAAACCTTTCATTTTCAAAGAATTGGAGTCGCCAAGCCTCGCCGGAACCTACACTTTGACACTCGCAGACATGGCGCAGCGGCTCGTTGTAACCCCCCTCGATGGGGGACAGGGGGGTGACGGGGGTGGTTTTAAAATGGCAATCAAAACCTCCGACACCACCGAAATCAAAGTCAACCACAAAGTCAACAACGGTCGCATCACCTTGACCTTCAAGCAAAAAGGCAGCGAAGAAATGACCCGCCTCGCCGGAACTTTCGCCCCCGAAAACTGGTCGGGCACCGGTCAAACCGGCAACGGCGATTGGGTCTCCTGGAGCGCCCTTCGCACCGGCGACGCACCTGCCGAACCGGAAAAAAAGACCTCGCCCGGCAAGTCAACCAGCGCAGGCGGCGAAGTGGCACTCAGCCTCCCCTTGGTTGTCAAACCTGACTCAGCCAGCAACAAACCGGTAGGATTGGTCACCTATCCATTCACCGCTTTTGGTTGGACAAAAAAGCCTGTCAGTCAGTCAGTTCTGCTAAAAAATGCCACCGTCTGGACGTGCGAAAAGGAAGGCATTTTGCAAAACGCCGACGTGCTTTTGGAAAATGGCAAAATCGCCAAAATCGGCAAGAACCTGAGCGCAACCAACGCAACAATCGTGGACGCAACCGGCAAGCACGTCACCCCCGGCATCATTGACGAGCACTCGCATATCGGTGTCAGCCGGGGCGTCAACGAAGGCACGCAGGCGAGCAGCGCAGAGGTGCGCATCGGCGACGTCATTGATGCGGAAGACATTGACATTTACCGCCAATTGGCAGGCGGCGTCACCTGCTCGCAAATCCTGCACGGCTCGGCGAACCCCATCGGCGGGCAGAGCGGCATCATCAAATTGCGCTGGGGCTTTGCGCCGGAAGCCATGAAAAACCAGGCGGCAAAGCCATTCATCAAATTCGCCCTCGGCGAAAACGTCAAGCAAAGCAACTGGGGCAATGAAGGCGGCGACCGTTTCCCGCAAACCCGGATGGGCGTCGAGCAGGTGTATGACGACCTTTTCACGGAAGCAAAACGCTACGGCGAATTGAAAAAATCAGGCAAATCCTACCGCCCAGACCTCGAATTGGAAACCCTGCTGGAAATCCTCGAAGGCAAGCGTTTCATCACCTGCCACAGCTACGTGCAGAGCGAAATCAACATGCTGATGAGCGTGGCGGAGCGGCACGGCTTCCGGGTCAACACCTTCACGCACATCCTCGAAGGCTACAAAGTGGCGGATAAAATGAAGGAGCATGGCGCAGGCGCAAGCAGTTTCTCCGATTGGTGGGCATATAAATATGAGGTCTGGGAAGCCATCCCGCACAATGGCGCCATCATGCACGAGCAAGGTTTGACCGTCGCTTTCAACTCCGACGACGCCGAAATGGCTCGACGTCTAAACCAGGAAGCCGCAAAAGCCGTCCGTTTCGGCGGCGTGAGCGAGGAGGAGGCGTTGAAATTCGTCACCCTGAACCCGGCAAAATTGCTGCATTTAGACGAGCGCCAGGGCAGCCTCAAAGTTGGCAAAGACGCCGACGTGGTGCTTTGGAATGCCCATCCGCTTTCAATTTACGCCAAGGCGGAACAGACCTACGTGGATGGCATTAAATTCTTCGACCGGCAGGTGGACGTGCAACTGCAAGCCGAAGTGGAGACGGAGCGCAACAGGTTGATTCAGAAAATGTTAGCGGTGAAAAAAGAGGGCGGCGAGACGCAAAAACCATCCGGTCGGCGGACGAGGGAGTATCATTGCGACGACGATGAGGATGAGGGGAATTGAGACAAACTCGCATCTACCTTTCCGAAAGTTTCAAACTTTCGGAAAGGTGGTTTTTAAAAGCACTCGCCATGAAAACCGAAGAATTTTTGTTCAAATCCCAGTCCTTGCCAGCGTCATTACAGGAGGTATTGGACGTAATCGTGAATGAGCTTTTTGAAAAGTACAATTCGCAGCAGGTGGAAAAACCAGAGTTGCAGCAAGGCGAAACATCGAAAGACATCACCAATTCCAGCGCAGAAGATTTCAACGAACCATGAAAATCACCATCCTCTCCTTCGGCATCGCCAAAGACATTACCGGCAGTCGCTTCCTCGATTGGGAAATGAGCGAAAAAGCCTCCGTCGCCGAATTACGAGCGGCGCTCGGCAGCCGTTTTCCGGCGCTGCATGAACTAACCTCGCTGCGAGTTGCCGTCAACAGCGAGTATGCCGGGGACGATTTGCAGCTTTCAGAAAACGACGAAGTGGCGCTCATTCCACCCGTTAGTGGCGGTTGATTTTGTAGCGGCGAATTTATTCGCCGCAGCTTGGGCGAATAAATTCGCCGCTACAAAGCCTCGCAAATGATTGACATTCAAATCCTTTCCTCTCCCCTTAACATGCAACACTGCATGGATTTCACCGCCAGCGGCAGCGCCGGCGCCATCGCCGTTTTCATCGGCACGGTGCGCAACCAGACCAAAGGCAAACCCGTCCTCCGCCTCGAATACGAAGCCTACGAGCCGATGGCGATTTCAGAAATGGAAAAAATTGCGAGGCAGGCGGTGGCGCTGTTTTCGGTAGAAAAAATAGCCGTTCATCACCGGGTCGGCATTTTGCAGGTGGGCGACGCTGCTGTTGTGATTGCCGTTTCGACGCCGCACCGGGCGGCGGCTTTTGATGCCTGCGAGTTTGTGATTGATACTTTGAAGGAGCGGGTGCCGATTTGGAAGAAGGAGATTTTTGAAGATGGGGAGGTTTGGGTGGCGGCGCATCCGTGAACAGGAGGAGGACACTTAAAAAAGAAGGTCAAGAATTATTTCCCAAATCCCAAATCCATATGTAAATACCCCAATTCCCAGAGACACTCCCGCTATCCATCCTGAAATCAAACTAATTTTTCCCCAAAATCGCATTTTACCCATAAAACCTCGATAGTTTAGTTTATCTTCAAGCAATTTGAAGAGGTAATCTTCATTTTTTACGTCTCTTAAAATATTGCTTAATCCTGTGACATACCAGTTGTAAGTTGTGATAACACATACAATTGTCGATAAGAGAGAAAGTGTCAAAAAAATGATTCCTATCTTAATGAATTCTTGATTCTTTTGAAGAGTAACAAATATTGTAGAGTTATCTTTCTCAAGAGTTGAATCAATAATTGGTTTTTGGTTTAAAACAGGTAATGAATCAAAGGTGGGTTGAATGTCTTTTGAAATAGATTCAATTTTGACTTGGGAATTGTCCGGTTTTCCTTTTTCTACATCATTTATTAGTTGAATAAGATTTACACCAACATACAAAAGAACAATACCGCTGGCAGTTCCAATAAAAGTAACTATCTTTAAATAAGATTGATACCATCTGTCAAGAACATGAAGTACTGCTTCGTCAATTCCCTTACCTACTTCTGAAATATCATTAAAATCATCCTCACTTGAGGAGATACCTTCTGCATCAGGAGAATCTTCCTTGACCTGTTCTATTATCTTTTCCTTGACTGGCCTATGTTTAGGTGATTTTTTTATGGTCATTATCCTATAAATTTAACAACTCGGTGAAAGACAAAGAGTGTCCAAAAATAGTAGAGAAATGAAAGATTAGATAACTCAACACAAGAAAACCACCAAGTAGAGTAGCTTTATTCTGCTTATTTTTAATCATATTTTGTGCAGTAAAAAAGGTGAGAACAATCAAGCCTATTAGGTAAACAAGTAAGAATCCCAAATCATATTCAATTATGCCTTTTTGTAGCAGTTTTGATACTACTAAGTCATAAATAATGGGGGGGGTAACGAATAATCCGTATTTCGAAAAACCTGTTTTCATGTTTGAAATAATTTCGCTCATCCCCTCTTTAAGGTGAAATGATATCCAAGCACAGAATTTCCAGGTTTTGAAAACCTGGAAATTCTAACCCTCGAAAATGCCTGTTTCACCTTAAAGAGGGGATGAGCCAATAATTTTAGTCTTTCAACAATTGAACGACTACTCCATAATGGTCTGAAATAGTAACCAAATCACCATTAGTTTTTACAATTGTTTCGTCGAAAACGCGTTTAGCATCATAAATTGAGAAATTCTTTTGTAAAGAAGGACTAATGTAGATATGGTCAATTCTTTGTGAAATTGCGTCGGGATGAGTACCTCTTTGGTTCAAAAGATTTTCAGAATCCCATGTAATGAGGGCATCTAAATTTTTTGCTTGACAAAATGCGTGATAAGCATCAGCAAATCCTTTTTCAATTAATAATTGATAGTTTTCAACTGCAATCTCTGGCCCTGCATTAAAATCACCAAGAATAATAGAAGGCAAGGAGGTGTTTTTTTCTGAAAACTCAAATGCCTGGGTAATTTGACTACTTCTGATTTTTATTATTTCTGGAGAATCTTGCTGATAAAGAAACCCACCAGCGGTGGGGTGAATGTTAATAAACTGCACTTTTCCGACTTCTCCAAAATCAATAATGCAGGTAAGAATTCCTTTTTGAACCACCACCCTCTCGTCTAAAGGCCCTCTATTTTTAAGAGGGTAATATCCTTTATAGATTATTGGGTATTTTGAAAAATACATTAATCCATTATTAGCTTTGACGGCTCGGTTCCTTTGATAATAATGATAGGGGTATGTTCCTTTGAGGTTTTCGACAAGGTAGTCTTGGTGTCTCTTTGTATAAACTTCTTGTAGACCAATAACGTCAGCGTTTACTTTAAGAATTTCGATAGGCATTGATTCAAGCCTTTGCTCCAAAAAATCTGCAGGTTTAATAAATGGAATTCCAAAGACATACAATTCAAACAGACCAGCATTGAAGGTTAGTACCTTGATGCTCATTTTATTTGATAAGGAGTCGATATCGAAATGTTTTTGAGATGCCAAGTTTGAAGTTGGTTGAGAATTTAAAACAAAAAGTATAAGAGGTAGTAGGAAAGCTAAGATAATAAATCCGCTAAGAATTTTTCGTTTCATTTGAATGTGTTGGATGAAAAAAATTGTTGTACGACTGCAAATGTAAAGCTTGATTTTCTTTTTGAACAAATTTCGTTACGCACAAATCTACTGGAGGCTACCATAGCCAGCGTTGGTTTCGACCTGATGAAACATTGGCACTGGATTCTAAAACCGGCAATTACGTTTTTTGAGATGGTCAAAGCACTTATTGGCGTAATTGGCTGATTTTCACTGTTGTTAACACTGCCAACCCCACCGCAAAAAACACTGCCAAGGAAACTACCGCCTGCCGCATCCCTCCTGTTAATTGTACAAAGCCGAAGCCAAACGTGCCCACCATTGTCGAAACCTTGTCCAGCACATCATAAAAGCTGAACCACGATGCTGTGTTTGATGTGTTTTCGGGAATCAGTTTTGAGTAGGTCGAGCGGCTCATGCTTTGGATGCCCCCCATGACCAAACCTACGGCACCTGCCAGCACATAAAATTCCATTTTCGTCGTCACCACGTATGCAATGCCGCAGATGAGCATCCAAATCACCAGCATAACCGTGATGGAAAACTTGTTGCCCTTCCAGCCAGAAACTTTTGCGAAAAACTGTGCCCCGACCACGGCGACCAGTTGCAAAATCAAAATTAGTACGATGAGGTCGGAGGTGGCGAAGTGCAATTCCTTTTCGGCAAAGGTGCTGGCAAGAAAGATTACTGTTTGTACCCCCGCATTGTAAAAAAAGAAAGAAATTAAGAAACGCTTCGTGTTCGACGAATGCTGAAGGCTGCGCCAGACTTTTTTCAATTCCTGGTAGCCCCGGCTTACCAATTTTTCCGTCCCCTTCCTGGCAGCGATGTCTGGCGGCAAGCGGCGGAAAGGAATTTGCGAAAAACCCAGCCACCATAAACCAACCATTACGAAAGCCAGCCGCACGGCAAAGCTTTCTTCTGAAAAACCCAACTCCTTGTAAAACGTAATGACTGACAGGTTAACCAACAGCAAAATGATGCTCCCGATATAGCCGAAGCTGAAGCCTTTGGCGCTCACCCGGTCGTATTGGTCGTCGGTGGCGATGAGCGGCAGGTAAGCATTGTAAAAAACCAGCCCCCCCGCAAAGCCTATGGTGGCAAGGATAAAAGCTGTCACACCGAGCGGCAGGGTTTTCATGTCCGTGAAAAAATACATCGAAAGGCAGGCGAGCGACCCAAGCATGGTGAAAAACCGTAGGAACCACTTTTTGCGCCCCCCGTAGTCGGCGATGCCGGAAAGAAACGGTGAGGCAATGGCAATGACCAGGTACGCAGCGGAAACAGCGAAAGCGTACAAAGCGCTGTCAGTCAAGTTTAGTCCAAGAACGGTCAACTTGTCATCTGTAACTGCCATGAAATAACCTGGAAAAATGGCGACGGTGATAACGAGGTTATACGCCGAGTTCGCCCAATCGAAGAAAGCCCAGCCGGTGATGATTTTGGGGTCGTTTCGCTGAAAGTTGGTGGTCTTGCTCATGGAGGTAAAAGTGAGAAACTGTTTCCAAAAGGCACGGCAGCGAGAGGGTTTGCAGAAAGAAAAAAATTGCATTTTTTTCTCTCTCCTCAAAGTTGTTGCTGTTCCTTCGCCGTATGCTCAACGTCGCCATCCTTTCCAGAGGCGCTGGTTTGTACTCCACCCAGAGCCTTTTCCGAGCCTTCCGCAGCCGGGAACATTACGTGCGGGTGATTGACCACCTGCGTTGCAATTTGGTCATCGAGCAAGGTCAGCCGCAGGTGCTTTACGAAGGTGTCCCACTGCTCGGCATGGACGTGGTGGTGCCTCGCATCGGCGCTTCAGCAACCGACTACGGAGTTGCCGTCATTCGTCAATTCGAGCAGATGGGCATTTACACTGCCACCCGCTCCGAGGCATTGGTGCTGGCAAGAGACAAGCTCAAATGCCTGCAAAAACTCGCTGCCGAAGGCATCGCCGTTCCCAAAACTTTTGCCGCAGGCGTCATCGAAGACGTGCCGTTTATCCTGAGCAAAATGGATGGGATGCCCATCGTCATCAAATTGCTGGAAAGCACACACGGTGTCGGCGTCATCCTCGCCGAAAGCACCGGGGCGGCGATTGCGATGGCGGAGGCATTTTTCAAACTCAACCAACCCGTTCTTTTTCAAGAATTTATCGCTGAATCAAACGGCGCTGACATTCGTGCTTTCGTCGTCGGGAAAAAAGTGGTGGCATCAATGAAGCGGCAGGCTCCAGAAGGCGAGTTTCGTTCCAACCTGCACCGAGGCGCCGAGCCATCGGTGGAAGAATTGACCGAGGAAGAGGAAGCCATTTGCGTGAAATCCGCCCGATTGCTGGGTTTGAATATTGCCGGGGTGGATTTGCTGCGCTCGAACCGAGGCTCGCTGGTTATGGAGGTGAACGCATCGCCAGGTTTGGAAGGCATCGAAACGACGACGGGAATTGACATTGCAGGCGATATTGCGCAGCACGTCGAAGCGGGGGTCGCTAAATTTCTCAATCGAAAGCCAGGAGCAAATACTGACCACTCTTTCTGATTAAATGATTGATGATTAAATGATTAAATGATTGTTGATGGAGTGGC
>CAZHLB010000147.1:0-11336 GCA_964533005.1 uncultured Saprospiraceae bacterium | reverse complement strand
TATCGTACGTCATATTTAGTTAGTGAATTGGTGATTGGTGATGGTGACTGGTGATTGGGACGTCCCAATCACCAATCACCAATCACCAATCACTATTTTATTCGGGGCGTGAACTTATTAAAAATCGGATAGAGCCGAAATTTTTTTGGGGAGTTGGGGCGGGGGAGAAAATTATCAGCATGGGATGGGAGGTTTTGTCAGCATTTGAGAGGGGAGATTTACGGGTGATGTTTACTTTTCGGGCGGCTAAACTTTGAACTATGAAAAGACAGGGAGGGTATCCGTACACATCGAATGAGGACAAGACTTGCTTTTGGTTCACCAGCGTGGGTCAACATGGAGAAATCAAGAAAAAGGTTGAGTTTGAACGTATCAATTCGGGCTGGAACCTTGCATTTGGCGACGTGACAACCGACGACGAATTAAGCGACGCCGTCATTTCAGACAATGGTGACATGCGCAAAGTGCTTCAAACCGTTGCGAATATTGTTCATGATTTCAGCAACCGTTATCCAAGTAGAATCATTTTTATCAAACCTTATGACGACGGGAGAAGACTCTTGTACAATAGGCTTTTCAAGGAAAAACTTGTGGAAATTCTTCTTGTTTTTGAATTGAAAGGGTTCCTATTCGGACAAGGAATTCTGGAAATTTTTCAGCCGGGTAAATTGTACGATGCGTTTGTCTTGGCTCGGAAAAAAGATACTTTTGACCAATAAACAGGTTTAAAGATGAAAGAAAACACGGTAATCAACACGCAACAGGACAGTCAAAAACAAAAGCCAGGCGCTTTCCGCAGAAGCCCTTTTTCGGAAAAAAAATACCGCATGGGCTTGCATGTTTCGGCAATATACGAAGTTGACCGCATTAGAACAGAGCACCCGGACTGGGGATTTAAACAGGCAATGACAGCCATTTTGAATGACACCGACCCAAACATGAAGCTTGAATATTTTCGGGAATTTTTCTTGCACGTCTTCGATACATGGGAAAAGGCGAGCCTTCGGGAAGCGAAAGAAACTCAAGGCATTTCAAATGGCAACGTTGCAAAACAGGCTCGTCAATATGAAGAAATGCTTGCTTGCTGAAAATGTCATCTGCTTTTTTTGCAAAGCGAAGCGCCCGGCAACATCACCTGCCGGGCGCTTCGCATTTGGGAAATTGCCAACCCCAAAGCAGACAGGTGGAAAAATCCTGCCTCGAAAATTTTCTCTCAGAAAATTTTCCAGGCAGGCAGCCTTTTTCCACCTGTCTGCTTTTTGACAATCGAACTTGCCGCCCATTTGCCACCTTTGAAGCCTGAATCACAAACTGGACATGAAATACACCCTGGTCTCCACTTTACTGCTTTTTACAGCTCTTTCCGTCTTCAGCCAAAGCATTCCCGAATTGGAAAAACAACTGCGGGAAGCCAGCACCGGCAAGGAAAAAATCACGCTTAACTACCAATTGGCGGAAGCCTGGCTCAAATCGGACGCCCGCAAATCCATCGAATACGCCAAGGCTGCCTTCAACAAGGCGCAAGACTTGAAGGAAGCCAACTGGGCTGCCGAATCCGCCTACCTGACGTCGAGAGGTTACAACCGCATCAGCGACGAAAACAACGAGGACATCTGGCTTGGCACCGCCATCAAATTTGCAAAAGACGCCAACGACGCCGACCTCATTATCAAGATGGTTGACTTGCGCAGCCGCCTTGCCATGCGCACGCACAAGGACAAAAAAGCCTTCCAGGTCATGCAGGACGCCTTCGATTATTTTAGCAAAAAAGGCGGCAAGAGCATCAGCGAAATGCAGGCGCAATCGGAAATTCAGCGCCAGCAATTGGAACGGGAAAAACGGGGGCTTGAGCGTGAAATCGCCAGCCTGAGTGGCGAACGGGATGTCTTGAAAAAAGAAAAAGTAAGCTTGAGCCAGACTGCCCAAGTGCTCGAACAACAAAAGCAAACTGCCGTCCAGGAGCGGGAAATGGAGCGGCAAGCCAAGGTGCTTGTCGAGGAGGAAGCGGTGAAAACAAGAGCCGAACTGGCTGATGTTTCTGAGGAAAAAGCCAAGGCACTGCTCGTCACCGAGCGGCAGCATCGCCTGATTGACTCGCTCGAAGCCAAAAAATCCATTGATTCCCTGGCGCTTGGACAAGCCACTCTCGAACTTCAAAACACCCGTCTGGAACAGGAGCAAGGGCGATACCTTATTTATTTATTAGGTGCAGCGGCGCTGTTCCTGGTCGTGCTGGCTTTCTCATTTTTCATGCGTTTTCGGGCGAACAAGCGTTCCAACGCACTGCTTTCCAAGCAAAACAAACTCATCGAAGCCGAGCGGGAACGCTCCGACGACCTGTTGCACAACATCCTGCCCGCCGCCGTCGCCAAGGAATTGAAAGAGCATGGCGCAGCTACCGCTCAAAAATTTACCGAAGCCACCGTGCTGTTCACTGATTTCAAAAACTTCACGCAAATCTCCGAGCGCCTCAGCCCGGAAAAATTGGTGGAAGAGCTCAACACCTGCTTCCGAGCCTTCGACCACATCGTCTCCCAATACAACGACATTGAAAAAATCAAGACCATTGGCGACGCCTACCTCTGCGCCAGCGGCTTGGTGCATCACAAAACCATCCCGAAAAACTTGGTGCAAGCTGCCCTGGAAATGCAAGAATTCCTCGACGACCACCGGCAGGAAAAGATGAAACAGGGCGAGCCGTATTTTGAAGCCCGCATTGGCATCCACACGGGGCCCGTCGTGGCAGGCGTGGTCGGTTTTAAAAAATTCGCCTACGATATTTGGGGCGACACGGTCAACATCGCCGCACGAATGGAGGAAAATTGTGAACCGGGCAGGGTGAATATTTCCGAAGCGACGCAGGGCTTGGTCAGGTATAATTTTGACTGCCAATCGAGGGGGCGTTTTCCTGTGAAAAACAAGGGGATGATGGAGATGTATTACGTGAGAAAGCGTTAATGCCATCTTGGAACCATCGGAGCTAAAGGTTAGGTTTGCAAGGTTAAATTCAAAGAAAATGACAGTTCAACGCACGGACAACGAATTCATCATCAAAATTCCAACCACAATAGGAGTGCAGGAAATGCAAGATTTATTGGATTACATAGCCTACCTGGTGGTGTCTTCCAAGAGCACGGCTACCCAGGAAGCTGTTGATAAATTGGCAAGAGAGGTAAATAAAAACTGGTGGGAAAAGAACAAAGATAAATTCCTGAACAAGTGAAGATTGTGGTTGATTCCAACATTGTTTTCAGCGCCATCCTACGCACCGATTCCAAAATCGCCGACCTGCTGATGAAGTCCTCCAAATGGTTTGAGTTTTTTGCTTGTCAATTGCTTCGACAAGAAATCCACAACCACCGAGAACAATTAATGAGTATTTCAGGCTTGACGGAAGATGAATTTCAAACGCTTCGTGATTTGATATTTTCAAGACTCCGGTTTATTTCCGAGGAGCAAATACCATTTGAATTTTGGCAAAATGCCCTCTCATTGGTTCGAGAAGTGGATATTGATGACATTGCTTTTGTCGCTCTCAACGATTTCCTCAACGCACATCTATGGTCTGGCGACAAAGAGCTTCTTCACCATCTACAGTACAAAAGAGGTTACACCAGGTGCGTAACTACAAGTGAGCTTTTCGATTTACGAGAGCAATTCAAACAAGCCAGCAACTGAATTCCAGGTGTCACCTTTGGATTCGGCTTGAAAATCTAACGACATGAAAATTCAACGTATCGGCGACGAAATCATCATCAATATCTCAGACTTGGACGGCGTTGCAGAATTGGAACACCTCTTAGACTATCTGCATCTCCGGCTCGCAGAAATGGAAGACAAAGAGCAACTCGACCAAGCATTTGACGACTTGGCAAGAGACTTCAACAAAGGCTGGTGGTCAGCAAACCAAGACAAGTTTTTGAACCCATGACTTCATGATTTTCCTTGGCAAAAACAAAGAAAAGCGTCTCATCGAGCAAGCGGAGCAAAGCAAAATTGACCAGCGCCCCGGCAAGCAAGCCTTGCGTCGTTTCCGCCAAAACCGCCTGGCGCTCCGGTCGTTGCGCATTTTGTACGGCTTGATTTTCATAGCCGTTTTTGCCGATTTCATCGCCAACGAAAAACCGCTCTTTTGCAGGCTCGGCGGCAAGACTTACTTCCCGGTTTTCAAGCAGTACGCCGTTGACCTGGGGCTGGCTAAACGAGACAGCGTTTTTTTTCAAAAAGACTGGTCTGAGCACAACTACGATGCAGTCATCTTCCCGCCCATTCCTTACTCCGCCACCACCATTGATGGAAAAAACAGCGGCTACAAAAGCCCTTTCGAGCGCCAAAACGTAGCCTCCTGGCGCTTCCGCCACTGGCTCGGCACCGACCAAATCGGGCACGACACCCTGGCAGGTCTCATCGCCGGAACACGAGTGGCGCTGCTGGTCGGCATCGTCGCCATGAGCATCGCCGCAGCCATCGGGATACTGTTCGGCTCGATGGCAGGGTACTTCGGCGACGATGGTTTTCGCATCTCCCACCTTCGTTTTTGGCTGAATTTGTTTGCCTTGTTTTTCGCCTGGTTTTATGGCTTTCACGTGCGTAGCTATGCCATTTCGGAGGTGGCGGCGAGCGGCGGTGCAGGTTGGGAATTGCTGAAAAGTCTCGCCATTTTCACTGGCATCCTGATGGCGGCGAATGGGTTGGTTTGGCTGCTGAAAAAAATCCCGGCAGGCGTTTTCCGCAAGAAAATGAAGTTGCCGCTCGACTTGCTCGTGATGCGCCTGGTGGAAATGCTAAACTCCATTCCCGGCTTCCTGCTGCTGCTTTCGCTGGTCGCCGTTTTGCAGAAAAGCTCCATTTTTTGGGTGATGGCAATCATCGGCTTGATTCGCTGGACGAGCATCGCCCGATACCTGCGGGCGGAATTATTGAAGGTGAAAAACCTCGGCTACGTGGAAGCGGCGAAGGCGCTGGGCTTTTCCAACCGGCGCATTTTGTTTCGCCACGCTTTGCCAAATGCCTTGCCGCCTGCGCTTGTGACCATTGCCTTCGGCGTTGCATCTGCGATTTTACTGGAAAGCACCCTGACTTTTTTGGGCATTGGCTTGAGCGGCGATGAAGTCACCTGGGGGAGTTTGCTGGCAAAAGCGAGAATTTTTCCCGGCGCCTGGTGGCTGGCGGTTTTCCCCGGCGCAGCCATTTTCGTGACAGTCACGATTTTCAACCTGCTCGGCGAGGGTTTGACAGAAGCATTGGCGCCCCGGTAGGATGTAACACGTTTACTAAACTTTCAAAGTTTAGTAAACGTGCAGCTACAACCAACTTCAAACAACAACTCAATACCTTCGCCCCATGCGAAAGCCTCTGTTCAAAATTCGGGAAGACGGGAAGTACGGCTTCATGAATGCCGCCGGGCAGGTCGTCATCGAGCCGCAGTATTTCGAGGCGGAGGATTATTACAATGGCTTCAGCCGGGTTCGCCTCAACGACAAACTTGTGCCGCTCGACGAACAAGGGCGGTTGCTGATGCGGCGGGTGTTCAACTACGTGGGCTTGTTCGAGGAGCATTTGGCGAAGGTGAAATTAGTGCAGCAGTGGGGCTTCATTGACGAAAGAGGCAGGCTCGCCATTCCCGTCCGGTTCACCGATGCAGGCGATTTTAGCGAAGGGCTTGCGCCTGTTTCTGCCAACGGGCACTACGGTTTCATTGATAATTCAGGCGATTTTATCATCCCACCTCATTTCGAATCGGCGGCTGAATTCAAAAGCGGCTTGGCGCCAGCCGCCCAAAACGGGCGCTGGGGCTACATCGGCAAGGACGGAAAATTTGCCATCCCACCGCAATTCGACGAGTGTTTTTCCTTTCAAGAAGACGTTGCAGTCGTCGTCAAAAACGAAAAATGGGGCTTGGTTGACCGGCACGGCGACCTGCTCCTGAAGCCTCAATTCGACATTTTAGACGGCGCAGCCAACGGCGAATTTTTCGACGGCATGGCGCTCGCCGTGCAAAACGACCGCTACGGTTTTGTCAGCCAGGAAGGTGAAATTGCCATCCTGCCGCAGTACGATTTTGCAGGCGACTTCGGCGAAGGCTTGGCGTTGGTGGAAATCAATGGCAAATTCGGCTACGTTGACCAGAGCGGCAGGGTCGCAATTCCCGCCATTTTTCAAGATGCAGGCGTCTTTTCCGATGGTTTGGCGCAAGTGAAAACGCACGATGGATGGGGCTTCATGGATACGAATGCCCGCATCGTGATTCAGCCTTTTTTTGAGGAAGTTTTGCCTTTTAAGGATGGGCTTGCGTGGGCTTCTTCAAAAGGGAAATGGACTTATATTGACAGGTGGGGAGAGATTGTATGGCAAGAGAAGTGAGTCTTCAGAGAGAAAAAAAATTTCATTTTTTTTCTCTCTGAAGAAGACTTTGCACGACGCTATCACATGCCTCATCCAACATTTGAAAAACCTGCTCGAAACCATCGTCGTCCCAGTAAGGGTCGGGCACGTTTTTGTTCCAGCCGGGCTGCACGAAATTCATAATCAACTCCACTTTTTGCTCCTGTTCCTTAGATTTTGCGAAGCGAAGAATATCTCGATAATTGGAGCTGTCCATTGCCAAAATCAAGTCGAAATCATCGAGGTCGCCGGGTCGAAATTGCCTCGCCCGTTGGCAGGTGATGTCAATGCCTTTCTGCCGGGCGATGGCGATGGAACGAGCGTCAGGTTTTTGTCCAACATGCCAAGCGCCCATGCCTGCGGAGTCCACCTGCCAGTCCAAGCCACGCTCCTGAATTTTTTGCTGCAAAATGCCTTCTGCCAGCGGTGAGCGGCAGATGTTGCCGAGGCAAACCATGAGAATTTTCATTGCGGTCGCTGAGTTTTTTTGAGTGGCAAAGAAACGAGGTTTAGGAAGTTTAGGAGGTTCAGCGAAGTTTAGCGGGTGCGAATCTTAAACTTTCCTAAACCTTCTAAACCACTCTGAACCAGCTTTCTTTGCGCCTGTTTCCAAATCCGCAGGGAGCAAGAAATGTCATTTCTGAAAGAAATGACATTTCTACAATTCCATCCGCAGGCATGAAAATCAACTTCTCTATTCTCGGCAGCGCCTTCGCTTTTTTGCTTGCAACCAGTTGTTGCTGGCTTCCCTGGCTGGCAGTGGCAGTGGGCGGAGCGGTTGGCGGGACGGCTTTGGCTGCCGGATTGGAAAAATTCAGCCCGGCGCTTTGGTCGCTTGGATTGGTCTTGCTGGGTTTGGCTGGCTGGCAATTTTGGCAAAAAAGGAAACGGCTGGACGGTGGCAAGCTGGTCTTGCAATCCTTACTCACCTGCCCTCACTGCGGTTTTCAAAAAGTGGAAACCATGCCGGTGAATGCCTGCCAGTTTTTTTATGAATGCGAAAACTGCCACGCCATGCTTCGCCCGAAAACAGGCGATTGCTGCGTGTTTTGCTCCTTCGGCTCTGTGAAATGCCCGCCGGTGCAGGGAGGAAAGGATTGTTGCTAATGCAACGTAAGTTAGGAGGTAACTTGAAGTTACCTCCTAACTTGAGGCTTCAAAAATCTCATTTTCAATCATTTATCATGAAAAAGCTAAGTCTTATTTTAAGCGCATTGTTCTTCGCCGCCCTGCAACTGAGCGGGCAATCCGGCGAAGTCAAAACCGACACTTTTAAAGTTTACGGTAACTGCGGCATGTGCAAAAAGGTCATCGAAAAAGCCGCAAAAGGCGTGGACGGGGTGAAATCTGCTGCCTGGAACGTGGACACGGACATCATCCAGGTCAGTTACAAGTCTGACAAAACCAACCTCGACGCCATCAAAAAAGCCATCGCCGCCAGCGGCTACGACACGGAAGAATTTCGTGCGCCCGACGAGGTTTACAGCAATTTGCATGGCTGCTGCCAGTACGACCGACCGCCGAAACAAGTCAAAGCAAGCAAAGCAGTCAAAGCGACAAAGCAGTGAAAGTTAAAGTTGATAAGAGTTGATGAGGTTGATGAGGTTTGATTATCAACCCTTATCAACCTTCATCAGCCCTCATCAACTTGTAAAAATCAAAGCGACAAAGCAGTGATTTTCGGCTCGCCGCCATTTTTTGGAAAGAAGACCCGCACCATGCCCGGCATCCCGCCTGAATCATTCACTTTTTCAAGCGTGTACACGAATTCCTCGCCCTCGTCCCGGTCTCGCAACGAGCCAATGGCGGTGCGGTTGGTGCTTTTGATTTGAGAAAAATGAACCGGCATTTTGTACGAGCGCACTTGCCGGTGGGCAGGGTAAAAATTGTTCTGCTTGAATTGCGGCTGGATGGCTCCGTTTGCCAGCAGGCTCCGGTGGAAAAATGGCGCTGCCCGCCAGGCTGCATTTTCCACTTCGCTGCTCGTCAGTAGCTTGAAAAATTCATTCAACAAATGCTCCGCCGCTTCGTGTGCCTCCCCTGAAAGCTTGTCCCGAGTACTCGGGAGGTCGGGGGTGGCAGCAGGTGCAGGCGCTTGATTTGCCGGTACGTTGGCGATGAAATTGACCGCAATCTTTTGAGTTTCCTGCCTTGAAATTTCTTGCACTGGCGCTGGCGATTGCGGCAGCGGTTCCCGACTCAATTGCTCGATTTTTTTCAGCACTATTTCCAGCATCGTGAAGCGAACCTTGCCTTCGGTCACCTCCACGTCTTCCATTTTTATCAAGTTGAGGCGGAATTTTCTGCCGCTCTCACCCAGCATCGCTTGAAGCTGGACACACTCGTTGTACGTGCTGAAATCACGCTCCCGCAGAAACGAAGTAGCAAGGCGGAGGCTGTCTTCAAGCTCTCCTTCAATCATCAATTTTCGGATTTGGTCGGCAGTTTCCATGCAGCGAAATTAGGTAGGATGGAACACGGATTAAACGAATGCGACGGATTTTTACGGATTGGCGCTTGCCTAAATCCGTAAAAATCCGTCGCATTCGTTTAATCCGTGTTCCATCCTGCCTAAGTTGAGAACAAAACCCGGCGCTTCCCTTTTTACCAGCAACCTCTGCAACAATTCATCAAAAGCGCCCAAACATGAACTCCTCCTTTCTTTCCAAGCTCTTCCTTTTTTTCACCGCTCTATTTTTTCAAAATCCAGCAAGCCAGGCGTATGCCGTTTTTTCTCACGAAGCCGTCATTGACGCCAGTTGGGAGGAGTCTTTGAAGCCTTTGCTGCTGAAAAAATATCCCGATATCACCGCCGAACAGTTGAAGGAAGCCCGTGCTTATTTGTACGGCGGTTCGATGGTTCCCGACATTGGCTACATGCCGGGCGGCAAGCATTTTTTTTCCGATTTGGTGCATTACGTGCGCACTGGCGACTTCACCATGAACCTGCTCGCAACAGCGCAAAACCTGAATGAATATGCTTTTGCATTAGGCTATATGTGCCATTATTTCGCCGACGTAGAAGGGCATTCCATGAGCACAAACCAGGCGGTGCCGCTACTTTTTAAATGCGCCCACAAAAAATATGGCGACACCGTCACCTACGAACAAGGTGAGACCTGGCATGCCCGTGTAGAATTCAGCTTCGACGTTTTGCAAGTGGCGAAAGGGAATTATGCCTCCGAGAATTTTCACGATTTCATCGGTTTCAAAATCAGCCAACCCGTGCTGGAACGAGCATTTTTGAAAACCTACGGCATGGAACTGAGCGACCTTTTCGGCAATTTTTCCCGCTCCGTTTCCACCTTCCGCTTCAGTGTGAGCAGCATTTTTCCCCGCCTGACCAAAGCTTCGTGGATTGCCCGAAAAACCAACTTGCTGAAACTGAACCCGCTGGCAAAAAGGAAGGACTACCGCTACAAATTGCCTGGAAAAGCCTACCGAAAAGAATTTGGCAGACCCGGTTTGATGTCTGTTGTTTTTGTGCTCTTGCCCAAAGTGGGCCCGCTTCGCAAGCTGAAATTCAAAGCGCCTACACAGGAAGTGGAGCGCCTGTTCGCAGCGAGTTTCGACGCCATTTTGAAGGAATATTCAGTGGCGCTGGCAAGATTGCAGGAGGATAAACTCGTGCTGAAAAACCTGAATTGGGACACCGGAAAGGAAACCGCGCCCGGCGAGTACGAGCTTGCCGATGGGACGCATTGCGAGCTGTTGCTCAAACTTGAAAAAGGAAAATTCGCACGGGTGGACGATTCGCTGCGGAAGTATTTGCTGAGATTTTACAGCCAGCCCGACCTGCTCAAAAAGCCCGATTTGGATTCGGGCAAGTGGAAAAAAATTCAGGCGGCGCTGGCGCAATTGGAAAAGGAGCATGCCTCGTCGAACTGACTGAATGAGGATTTGAGGATTTGACGGCGCTGTGGTCATATCCTCAAATCTTCAAATCCTCATTTCACGCCGCCATCTTCTTCAAAACCGGAATGTTCTCAGCCTCCAAACCATACAATTTGACAGAGTTGACGCCCAGTTTGAAGGCGAATTCGATATTCCTTCCTGCTCCGATGGCGCCATAAAATGCGTCTGAAAATTCAAGCGCCGCCTGGTCTGGGACGGCAGTGTTCATGCCAATCACGTAGGGAATGTGCTTCACGATTTCATTGGCTTGCCGCTCGCTGTAGCAAGCATTCAGCAGGACGCACTCCACCTGGTCTTTGAACAACTCGAACAACTCGCCCAACGCCTCCGGGCTGACTTCCTGCCCATTGCCCATCTGGTTTTCTAAGTAAATCGCTCCAATCTCAGAGCCGTGCCCGGAAAAATGAACCAGCATTTTCGCTTGGTCGAGTTCCAGCAAGGAATCTTGCAAATCGGGGATGCGAACTGCCCACTTCGTGACGAACCTGAAGCTATCACGCTGGCGGCTTTTTTTCAGGCGTTCTTCGATGCGCCGGGCTTCTTCGCCCAGGCGGAGGGGCTGCGTTTCGACAGGATTTGCAGACAAAAACAGGATGGTTTTTTGACCGCCTGCGGGCGGCGAAGTTGGGCTTGGCGAAGGAGCGGCGGTGCTTCCAGCACCGTTTCCGGCGGACAAAATTTCCGCTTCCATTTCCCAGCCCGGTTGCACTTTCTTCAAATATTCCGTCACCGCACTGCCGATTCTCGCCTTGGAAATCCCGGCGTATTCGCTGCCGATGCGACCGCCGAGGATGTCTCTTTGCAAGCCTTTGAACTGGGAGGAAATATTGATGACGTCGTTGTGCAGTCGGTTGTCAAACCTTTCCGCCAGGGATAAAAATTGCTCGATGGCGCTCTCGATATCGCCTTCGATGACGGCGCTTTGGATGCTTTGTCTGTTGATTTTCATGGTTGTCTCGTTTGGTGAATCTCAGTTTTGAGGCTGAATCACAAGTCGTACTGAGTCGCTTGCGTGTCGCCTTTGTCATCCTCGAAGA